>DATMWM010000001.1:0-4282 GCA_035562535.1 Rhodocyclaceae bacterium
CGGCTACCGGACCGACGCCTGGTGCAGCTGGGGCGGACGCAAATGGCTGCGCGCGCGCGCAGCCATTTGCGTCCGCCCCAGCTGCACCAGGCGTCGGTCCGGTAGCCGCCGTCCTCGACGAAATCGAGGAACTGCCGGTTGGACACCGGCGTCCTGGCGATCTTGAATCCGGGCAGGTCGATCTCGAAGCCGGGCTTTTCGTTGTCGAAGGCGAAATCCGCCCCGGCGAAGTCGGGCGAGCGCGCGGGCATGCCGATCAGGTAGCGTCCGGCCGGCACCGTCGCGTCCTCCGCCGGGTCGGGCTCGCCGGCCGGCGGCGTGGGGGCAGGGACGCGCGCGAAGGGCGGCGGCGGATAGCCCAGGGTCTGCCGCGCCCAGATCATCGACTCGACGTGCATGAGCTGGTGAAAGATCGCGTACCGGTAGAGATAGGCATCCTGCGGCGTGAGCTCGCGCTCGGCCAGGCAGCCGAGCACGGACTCGTGGACGCGGCGCATGTAGTCCAGCGTCGCCGCCCGGCTCGGCACCACGCCGGGCACCCAGCGGTCCTCGTGGTCGATGTCGAACGAGTCCCAGACTTGGTCCAGGCCCGGCATCATGGGCGCGATCTTCTTCCAGGGCCGCAGCAGGAAGACCTCATAGAAGAAGGCCGCGTGGCCGCCTTCCCAGAGCGGCGGGTTGATCCCCGGGTGGTAGGGCACGGCGAGCCGCGCATCGTCCAGGCTTTCGATCAGCGCGACCTGCCGCGCCTGCGCGGCGTTCAGCGCGCTTTCGATATCGGACTTCGCAAGCATGGATCGTCCCTTCGGGTTACCCGGCGATTATCGCCCGGGACGCCGTCCTGCGGCGTTCACGATCGCCGCGCCTCCGGGCGGCTGCGGCTAAACTCCGTACGATTTCCGGGGAGACGCATGCGCACTGGCCTGCGCACCATCGACGCGCCGCCGCCGCTGGTCAGCTGCATCATGCCGACCGCGGACCGGCGCCGCTTCGTCCCGCAGGCGATCCGCCGTTTCCTCGGCCAGGACTACCCCAGCCGCGAACTCGTGGTGGTCGACGACGGCGCGGACCCGGTCGCCGACCTGATTCCGGCGGATGCGCGCATCCGCTACTTCCGCAGCGAACCGGGGCTCAGCCTGGGCGCCAAGCGCAACCTAGCCTGTCGCCTGGCGCGCGGCGCGCTGATCGCGCACTGGGACGACGACGACTGGGCCGCCCGGTGGCGCGTTTCCTTCCAGGCGGAGGCGTTGACGCGGGCCGGCGCAGACGTCTGCGGCATCGACCGCGTGCTGTTCCTCGGGCCGACCGCGGACCGGGCCTGGGCGTACGTCTATCCCGCCGATGAGCCGGCCTGGGTGCACGGCGCCAGCCTGTGCTACCGGCGCGAACTCTGGCAGCGCAATCCCTTCCCGGACGTGGACATCGCGGAGGATTGCGACTTCCTGTGGAGCGCCTGCCCGAAGACCATCCTGCGGCTGCCGGACAACCGCTTCTACGTCGGCCTGATCCACGCGGCGAACGCAAGCCCGAAGCCGGCGGACAACGCGCGCTGGCGCGCCTTTCCGCCCGCCGCCATCCGGCAGGTGGTCGGCGGCGATTGGCCGGAGCTGCGCGCGCTGCTTGCCGCCGATTGACGGATAGCATCGAAGCCGGCTGCGCTTCGGAGTAGGTTCGCGGTGCGTCGGGCGGGCCGGCCAGGCGGCCGGCGCCCGCGGCGATGGCGAACTCGGATTCCGGAAAGCGAGGTGGCCCTTGAGCGCGAACTTCCATTTCAGCATCGACGGCAAGCCGGTAGGCCCGCTCGACGAGCAGGCGATCCGGCAGCGGATCGCCGGGCGGGAGATCACGCGGGAAACGCTGGCCTGGCGCGACGGCATGGCCGGATGGCAGCCGGTCGGCGCGATTCCCGAACTGATCCAGGCCTATGGCGATCTGCTGGCGAGCCAGGTCCGGCCGCCGCCCCTGCCCGGCAGCGGCGCGGCCGCCGCCGGTCCGCCGCCGCTGCCGGAGGAAGGCCAGCCCGCCGGCGGCGCCCGGGCCGGGCCGGAGTCGGCAGCGGGCCTGCGGGGCCTCGATGCCTCGGCCTACCGTTTCGTGATGTGGCTTTACCGGCCGTGGGGCGGACGCTCCCCGCCCCTGCGCGCCTATGTCGAGGGCAACCCGAAGCGGGCGCTGCCGGTGGCGGTCGGAACCGTGGTGGTGATCGCGCTGGTGCTGGCGAGCTTCGTCATGAGCCTGGACACGCCGGCACCCGAGCCGGAGCCGCAGGTGGCCGGCCAGCCGCCGCAGACCGCGCAGCAGGGCGTGCCGCCGATGGCCGGCGGCAACTGGCGCGACCAGTACCACATCCAGCGCGACCTGCACAATTACAACCAGTCGGTGATCGACGACGTGATCCGCAACAAGCAGCGCTCCGACGAGCGCCGCATGGAGACCGACCGCTACCGCTACGACTGGTACGGCAAGAAGGACTGAACGCGGGGCGTCAGGGCAGGCGTTCGCCATGGGCTCGACGCCGCAGCTCGTCGCTTTCGTCCGGCAGGGGCTGGTGACCGCATGGAAGGGCCTGCGGCTGAAGTACCCGGTGGATGGCAATCCCGCCTGGATCTACGGCAGCAGCGACCCCCACTGCTTCGGCCGGCAGGCACGCCCGGGCGCGGTGCTGTGGGTGTGCGGGAGGCGGCCGCCGGATCCGCCAGGCCTCGTCGCCCGGATCCGTGTTGCCGCGCTGCTGGGTCCGGGCGAGCGGCCGGTAAACGTCGATCCGCGACTCTGGAAGCACTTCGGGCGCTACCGCTTCATCGCACTCGGCGACCCCGCATCGAGCCGCTTCTTCCCCCAGAACGACGCGGCCGAGGCGCTTCTCTCCCTGCGCTTCGCCAACCGGCCGACCTGGCCGCCGGCCGATGCGCTCGCTCCACGACCCGGGTGGACGACGCGGTGCAGCCGCTACTTCCGCAGTCCCTGTCTGATACGCGCCGATCGGGATTCCGGCCGGAGCGGAGCCGAACCCCTCGATCGGCTGGCCGACGAGCTGACATCGCGCAGCGTGTTCCTGAGCTGGAAGCATTCGGATCACGGCCGCGCGCGGCGCAGCGCGCTGCGCGCGTTCGTGCGCGAACTGATCCGACGGCGCATCGGCGTGTGGTGGGACGAACTGGCCCTGCCCGGCCCCGCTGGCCATCGGGAACTGTACGGCAACGCCCCGCTGCTTGGTTCGCTGCTCGCCGAAGCGATGCGCGAGACCCGCGCGTTGATCGCCGTGTCCTCTCCCGAGTACGGCAACATCAGCCCGGGGAGCGCCGACAATTGGACGCTGAGCGAGTGGCAGGGAGGCCACCTGCTGCCCGGCGGGAGGTCGCTGCGGCGCGCGATCTACCTGCTTGGTGGTGATTCCAGGTACGTGGCCAAGGAGGAGGCCGACCTACAGATTGCCGCGAACGATCCGGCCGACGCGGCCGGAGAGGTCGCACGGTGGCTCGATCTATCCGCCGGCTGCGGGGCGATGCCTCGGACCGCGTCCGGACAGACCGGGCACGCATAGACGCATCGGTCGCCAGGACTCCGGACTGTCAACCGTCAAAGCGCATTCGGCAGCTTCCGGAAGGCGGTGGCGGCTGTCCGCCGTGCTGTGGAGGCGCTTCTCGGCCATTGCGGCCGGCGTGGTCTGAGTCAACTTTTTCCGCTATTCAGCCCTGAGCAGTCACTGATCGGGAATGCCTACTGAACCCGGGGTAGTCGATTTGAAGATCAGAGACGCCTACGGAAAAGGCGTGCAACTCAGGTCTACTTCTCTTGTTCCCCGTTCCAGGGTCGCTTCGTGTGCAAAGGATTCGCGCTCTGATCGGAGGGGGGCTTGGCTCTGCTCAAAGGCGTTACCGACAAAGCCTCGTGCAATGCCCTGGTTGCACGCACGCGGAACGCGCCTCGCTTTTCCTCTGTGGAGCGACCGCAAAGAAGTTCGGCCATCCAGCTGGTGGGCCACTCGGCATCGACATGGGACGCCCCGGGGACGCTGTCATGTTCGCGACGGGGCAAGGCGGCAATGATGCTGCGAGCGTTGCCGTGCGCGTTGCAGGCCGAAGGCTCGGCGGTGAGCACAAAAGCACGGCTCTGAACCATGGCGGCCGCTCTCGCACCCATGCCGTCCCGGTCGACCGGATCGAGGCCGACCCATATTGCCACGCGGGGAGATTCGGCAGCCGCCAACAAACTGGATAGCCCACCGGCCGAGAACCCCAGCAGCCCCACCCGCGTGGCGTCGATGCGCGTCTTCCAGGAC
>DATMWM010000002.1:0-4477 GCA_035562535.1 Rhodocyclaceae bacterium
CTGTGAGGCCGGAGATGTCCCGGCGGATGCCACGGACTCGTCCGGCAAGGTGACCGCCACCGTGGAAAAGTCCCTCCACAGGCGCCATGCCGAACCGCCAGCAACCCCGCCGCCGTCGGCTACACTACCCGGATGATCGAAACCGACCGCCTGATCGCCCCGACCGCCGCCTGCGCCTCCTTCTCGCTGTAGCCGAGCGCGAGCAGGGCGTTGAGGACGTCGCCGCCGCTGGCATGCGCGTGGGCCGGCATCGAGGGAACGGCCGAAGGCAGCTTGTCGCGCAGTTCGAGCAGCAGGCGTTCGGCGGTCTTCTTGCCTATGCCCGGGATCTTCGTCAGCCGTCCGGACTCCTGGGCCGCCACCGCCCGGGACAGGTCGCTCACCGACAGGCCGGAGAGCACCGCCAGCGCGGTGCGCGCGCCGATGCCGCTGATCTTGAGCAGCTGACGGAAGGCGGCGCGCTCGCCCTCGGCGGCGAAACCGTAGAGGAAATGGCCGTCCTCGCGCACCAGCAGGTGGATGAACAGGCTCAGCCGCTCGCCCACCGGCGGCAGGTTGTAGAAGGTGCTCATCGGCACGTCCACCTCGTAGCCGACGCCGTGCACGTCCAGGGTGATCTGGGGCGGATTCTTCTCGATCAGGATGCCGGTGAGCCTGCCTATCATGCGGTTCCCTCGGTCGGGTTGATCACACCAGCCGGCCGCGGCGCACGCGGAAGCCGGAGGTGGAGAGCGCGCCCAGCCCCTGGCCGCCGTGGGCGTGGCAGATGGCGCAGGCCAGGGCATCCGCGGCGTCGGGGCTCGGGTCCGCCGGCAGGGCGAGCAGGCGCCGCACCATGTGCTGCACCTGCTCCTTGCCGGCGTGGCCGTTTCCCACCACCGCCTGCTTGACCTGCAGCGCGGTGTATTCGGAGACCGGCAGTTCGCGCGCCACCGCCGCGCAGATCGCCGCGCCGCGCGCCTGGCCGAGCAGCAGAGTGGACTGCGGATTGACGTTCACGAAGACCTTCTCCACCGCCACCTGCTCCGGCCGGTGCGCGGCGATCACCTCGCCGAGTCCGTCGAGGATGCACTTCAGCCGCTGCGGCAACTCGCCGACCGGCACCCTGACGCAGCCGCTGGTCACGTATTCCAGCCGCGCCCCGCGCTTTTCGATGATGCCAAAACCCGTCACCCTGAGGCCCGGGTCGATGCCCAGGATGCGTACGGACTCGGTCATGCGTGGCAACGGAGTGCGGGGTGACGGGTTTCGGTGCAGGCTGAGCGGCGCAGCCGGTCAAGCGCGCGCAGCGCGCGGCCGGAGCCAAAACCGCCTGCCCTGAGGCCCGGGTCGATGCCGGGGATGCGCACCGGCACTCCGGGCCGGCCGGTGGTCAGGCCACTGTCACCGCGGTGCCGGAAACGCACACCATCAGCATTCCGTTGTCCTGACCGAGGACCTCGTAGTCGATGTCGATGCCGATGACCGCGTTGGCGCCCAGGTCGTCCGCCTTCTCCTCCATGTCCTCCATCGCCGCCTGGCGCGCTTCGGCAAGTGCGTTCTCGTAGGCGCCGGAGCGGCCGCCGACGATGTTGCGGACCGAGGCGAACAGGTCGCGGAAGATGTTGGCGCCGATGATCGCCTCGCCGGTCACCACGCCGTGGTACCTGCTGATGGTGCGGCCCTCGATCAGGGCGGTGGTGGTCATGAGCATCGCGTTCTCCCCATGTCGCGGGTCAGTCTTCGATCGAGGCGGTGGTGTAGACCACCTGCACGTCGTCCAGGTCCTCGAGCGCGTCGAGGAGCTTCTGCATGCGCGCGCCTTCCTCGCCCTTGAGCACGGCCTCGTTTTCCGGGCGCATGGTCACTTCGGCCACCTCAGCCTTCAGCCCAGCCTTCTCCAGCGCCTTCTGCACCGCGTCGAAGTCGTTCGGCGCGCAGAGTACCTCGACGCTGCCGTCCTCGTTGGTGAGCACGTCGTCGGCACCGGCGTCCAGCGCGGCCTCCATCAACTTCTCCTCGCTGGTGCCGGGGGCGAAGATGAACTGGCCGCAATGCTTGAACATGAAGGCCACCGAGCCGTCGGTGCCCAGGTTGCCGCCGTGCTTGGCGAAGGCGTGGCGCACCTCGGCCACGGTGCGGGTGCGGTTGTCGGTCAGGCAGTCCACCATCACCGCCGCGCCGCCGATGCCGTAGCCCTCGTAGCGGATTTCCTCGTAGCTGACGCCCTCCAGGTCACCGGTGCCGCGCTTGATCGCGTTGGCGATGGTGTCCGAGGGGACGTTCTCGGCCTTGGCCTTGTCGATGGCCAGCCGCAGCCGGGGATTGAAGTTCGGATCCCCGCCGCCCATCTTCGCGGCGACGAAAGTCTCGCGGATCAGCCGGGTGAAGATCTTGCCGCGCTTGGCGTCGGTGGCGGCCTTCTTGTGCTTGATATTGGCCCATTTGGAGTGACCGGCCATGTCTGCTGTCTCTGCTCGGTTGAAGGAAGCGAATTCTATCACCCGGGGGCTCGCGGCCGGAGTCGGCACGTGTGTTACGTGCTGCACGTGGATTGCGTGCTATTCTGGTCACCGGAGGGCGACCCGCATGAAGCAGAACGTCACCGTATCTCTGGATAGCGAGCTTCTACATGAAGCCAAGGTTATCGCCGCCCGGCGCAAGACCAGCCTCAGCCGGCTGCTCGCCGACGAGATCGCGGAACAGGTGCGGCGCACGCGCGATTACGAGCAACTCAAGCGGGCGGCGATCGCAATGCTCGATGAAGGTCTGCCGCTCGGTGGTGCGCCGTTGTCGCGGGAACAGGCGCATGAGCGCTGAGCGCGTCTTTGTCGATACCAACGTGCTGCTTTACGCCTACGACCGCATGGGGGGCTCCAAGCGCGAGCGCGCCCGCGAGCGGCTGAGCGCCCTGTGGGAGGAGGATCGCGGCGCCCTGTCGTTGCAGGTGTTGCAGGAATTCTTCCAGAACTGCGTGCGCAAGCTTTCCGAGCCGAATGCCCTGGCCCTGGCGCGCGAGGCCCTGACGCTGTACCGGCCCTGGCTGCGCGGGCCCACCACCCTGGATACCGTGCTGCGCGCGACCCAGTTGATGGAACTGGCCAGGCTGTCTTTTTGGGATGCCCTGATCGTCGCCAGCGCGGCCGAGGCGGGCGCAGCCACCCTGCTGACCGAGGACCTCAGCCACGGTCAGGTGATCGCCGGGGTGCGTATCGAGAACCCGTTCCGCTGACGGCGCCGAGAACGCCCGACGCAGTCCGCTTTTCTGTTCAGGAGTCAATCGATGGCCGATCCGCTCTACGTCGCCAAGACCGGCGACCAGTTCCTCGCCCTGCTGCCGAACATGGCCAATCGCCACGGCCTGATCACCGGCGCGACCGGCACCGGCAAGACGGTCACGCTGCAGTCGCTGGCCGAGCGCTTCTCGTACATCGGCGTTCCGGTGTTCATGGCCGACGTGAAGGGCGACCTGTCCGGCATGGGCGCGGCAGGCAGCGTGACGCCGAAGTTCCAGCAACGCCTCGATTTGTTGGGACTGACCGACTTCGTTCCCTACGCCAGCCCGGTGGTGTTCTGGGACGTGTTCGGCGGCGGCGGCCATCCGGTGCGCGCCACGGTGTCGGACATGGGGCCGCTGCTGCTGGCGCGCCTGCTCGACCTAAACGAGACCCAGAGCGGCGTGCTGACCCTGGTGTTCAAGATCGCCGACGACAATGGCCTGCTGCTGCTTGATCTGAAGGACCTGCGCGCCATGGTCCAGTTCGTCGGCGAGAATGCCAAGCGCTTCACCACCGACTACGGCAACGTGTCCACCGCCTCGATCGGCGCGATCCAGCGCGGCCTGCTCGCCCTGGAGGAGCAGGGCGGCGACAAGTTCTTCGGCGAGCCGATGCTCGACATCGCCGACCTCATGCAGCACGACCCGCACGGGCGCGGCGTGATCAACATTCTCGCAGCGGACCAGCTCTACAACTCGCCCAAGCTCTATTCCACCTTCCTGCTCTGGCTGCTGGCCGAGCTGTTCGAGCAGTTGCCCGAGGTGGGCGACATGGAGAAGCCGAAGATGGTGTTCTTCTTCGACGAGGCGCACCTGCTGTTCGCCGACGCGCCGGCCGCGCTGCTGCAGAAGATCGAGCAGGTGGTGCGGCTGATCCGCTCCAAGGGAGTGGGCGTGTATTTCGTCACCCAGAATCCGCTGGACGTGCCGGACACGGTGCTCGCGCAACTGGGCAACCGAGTCCAGCACGCGCTGCGCGCCTTCACGCCGCGCGACCAGAAGGCGGTGAAGACCGCCGCCGAGACCATGCGCCCGAATCCGAAGTTCGACGCGGCCGCCGCCATCACCGAACTCGGGACCGGCGAGGCGCTGGTATCCTTCCTGGACGAGAAGGGACGGCCGGCGATCGTCGAGCGCGCCTACGTGTTGCCGCCGGCCTCGCGACTGGGGCCGCTCACCGTCGAGGAGCGCGCCGGGCTGATCCGCGGCTCGGCGCTGTAC
>DATMWM010000003.1:0-6385 GCA_035562535.1 Rhodocyclaceae bacterium
ACGCTATACCGCAGAACGTCCTTAGCCTGCTGCGCTGAACCGCAGGAGCTAGTTCAAGTTAGGCAGCCCGGGCGGGGACACGATCCCCTCCCGGGCATTCGGACGAATAGGGAGGAGCATCATGGCACTCCAGGTCACAGCCGCAGGCGCAGCGCTCGCGCCGCGCGCCCCGGCCGCACAGCCAGGCACCCCTGTCCGCTCCCAGCAGCCTTCCTCCCCGCCTGCGAAGTTGACGGCCGAGCAGGTGGAGCAGATGGTCAAGGAAGTGAAACAGGTCGTCGAGCAGGTCGCCCAGAACCTGCGCTTTTCGGTGGACGAGTCCACCGGCCGGACGGTGATCACGGTCACCGACGCCGCAACCAGGGAAGTCATCCGGCAGATCCCTTCCGAGGAAATGCTCGCGGTAGCGCGGGCGATCGACAAGCTGCAGGGCCTGCTGCTGCACAAGGAAGCCTGATCCGCACGGCGCGGCGCTCGGGAACCTCCACTTTCCGAATGCCGCGCCGTTTTTTCCCTCTATTCCGCGCTTCATGCGGGCACGCGGTTTGCGAAGCTAGAACACCAGACGAGGCACCCGAATCATGGCGATCTCCGCACCCGGCGTCGGCTCCGGCCTGGACGTGACCAGCATCATCAGCCAGCTGATGACGCTGGAGCGCCGCCCGCTCACCCTGCTCGACAGGCAGGAGGCGAGCTACAAGGCCAAGCTCTCCGCCTTCGGCACGATCAAGAGCGCACTCGCGGCCCTGCAGACCGCGGCCAAGGCGCTCGCCACCCCGGCGAAGTTCGCTTCCTTCAAGGCCACCGTCGCTGACGCCACGGTGCTCGGCGCCGCGGCAAGCCCCACCGCAGCGGCCGGCTCCTATTCGGTCCAGGTGCAGACGCTGGCGCAGAACCAGAAGCTGGCCGCCACGGGCCAGGCGAGCGACGCCGCCGTCATCGGCACCGGGGCGGCCACGACACTGACCATCGAGTTCGGGACGATCGCAGGCACGCTGGATCCGGTCACCGGCAAGTACAGCGGCGCGACCTTCACCCCGGGAACCGCGGTCCCGCAGACGGTGACCATCGACGCGGCGAACAACACGCTGCAAGGCATCCGCGACGCGATCAATGCCGCCAACGTCGGCGTCACCGCCTCGATCATCAACGACGGCTCGGCCACGCCCTACCGGCTGGTGCTGACGTCCAACAATTCGGGTGTGCAGAACAGCATGCGCATCGCGGTATCCGGGAACCCGGACATCGCCGCCCTGCTCGCCCACGACCCCGCCGGCACGCAGGCGCTTTCCGAGCGCGCCACGGCGAGCGACGCGACGTTCACGGTCGACGGCATCGCGATCACCAAACCGTCCAACACGGTCGCCGACGCGATCGGCGGCGTCACGCTGACGCTGCTCAAACCGAATGCGTCGACCACCTTCGCCGTGGCCTCGGACACCGCTGCGATTCAGGAAAAGATCGACGCCTTCGTCAAGGCCTACAACGACCTGTCCAAGGCCTTGCGCGACGCCTCCGCTGCCGACCCGACCGCAGGCACCGCCTCCGCGCTGACCGGCGACAGCACGGTGCGCTCGATCCAGTCGCAGATGCGGCAGATCCTGACCGGCGCGCTCGCGGGCACCACCGGCGGGCTGACCCGGCTGGCGGATGTGGGCATCGCCTTCCAGCGCGACGGCACCCTGGCGGTGGACTCGGCCAAGCTCACCGAGGCGCTGGCCGATCCGACCAGGCGCGTCGGAGAGCTTTTCGTCAAGGGCACCGCGGTCACCGGTTTCGCTGCCCAGATCGACATCCGCATCGAGGCGATGCTGTCCACCGACGGCCTGGTGGCCAGCCGCACCGACGGCATCAACGACTCGATCCGCGACGTCGGCAAGCGGCGCGAGCGGATCGAGGCAAGGCTGGTCCAGATCGAGGCGCGCTACCGCGCCCAGTTCTCGGCGCTGGACACGATGATCGCCAGCATGACCAAGACCTCGGAGTTCCTGACGCAGCAACTGGCCAACCTGCCGAAGATTTCAGCACAGGGAGACAACTGATGTTCGGTTCCATGCAGCGCAGCGCCATCGCCGCCTACAACAGCGTGGGCGTGGAAACCGGGGTGGCGACTGCCGATCCCCACGCGCTGATCGTCATGCTGTTCGACGGCGCCCTGCTGTGCATCGCGAGCGCCCGCCAGCACATGAGCGCAGGCAGCATCGCCGCCAAGGGCGAGAACATATCCCGGGCGATCAACATCGTCGCCAACGGCCTGAAGGCCAGCCTGAACCTGGAGGTCGGCGGCGAGCTCGCCCTGCGCCTGTCCGCCCTGTACGACTACATGTGCGACCGGCTGCTGTATGCGAATCTGAAGAACGACGCGGCGGCCCTGGACGAGGTCCACGGCCTGCTGGAGGACTTGAAAGGTGCCTGGGAGCAGATCGAAGGATGAGCGGCGCGGCGCCCGAGGAACGGAATCCGAGATGAACATCCTCACCCTGTACGAAACCATGAGCGAGATTTCCACGCGCATGGTGGAAGCCGCCCGCGCCGCCGACTGGAACGGACTGGTCGCGCTGGAGCGCGACGTCGCGGGACTCCGCGAACGGCTGGACAACGGCGCGTTCCATCCCGCGCTCTCCGCCGAGGACCGGGCACGCAAGGTGCAGCTCATCCGCCGCATCCTGGCCGACGACGCGGAAGTTCGCCGTCATACGGAGCCGTGGATGGAGAGCGTTCGCCGCTTTCTCGGCAGCGCCGCCAGGGACGAGCGACCGCCCCGCGGCGGACCGCCCGGCGGTCGCTAGCCGCGCGGCAGCCGGCCCGACCGGGCGCGCCACGCCATCGGAGGCGGACCATGATCCCGAACGATCTGGCGAGCCGGCTGCGCATCCTGACCGAGAAGGCGGTTCAGCCGCTGAACGCGGTCCAGGAGATCGCCTCCGACCTGCCGGCTTTCAGCAAGGGCCAACGTTTCACCGCGAAGCTCGAAGCCGCGCTACCCGACGGCACGTTCAGGGCAGTGGTTGCCGGCCGGACCGTCACCCTGTCGCTTCCGCAGGCGGCCAAGGCCGGCGATGCCCTCGATCTGGTGGTGGTCGACCGCACACCGCGGCTGATCGTCGCCACGCAGGCCGATCCGGCGAGGTTCGCCGGCACCGCTCCGGCCGTAGAGAATCAGGGTGCAAGCCTGAGCCAGGCCGCCCGCCTGATCGCTTCGCTGTTCGCCGGCGAGGCCGCCCCGGATGCCGGCCCCGCCGGCAGACCGAACATTGCCCTGGCTGCTTCCCCCACCGAACCCCTGCTGCCGACCGCACCCCAGGATTCCGCCAAGCTGGCGGCTGCCCTGCGGTCGGCGGTGGCGGACAGCGGCGCCTTCTACGAGGCACACCAGGCACGCTGGGTGCGCGGCGAACTGCCGACCGAAGCGTTGTTGCAGCAGCCTCAGGGCCGGCACTCGCCGCTGTTGCAGGCGCGCCCGGCGGACGCTTCGGGGCCGCCGGCGAACCAGCCCCAGGGCATGGCCGCCCCGGCCGGCCGTTCCGACGGGGCAACGCCTCAAACGATCTCCGGCGCGCCCGCCTCCACCGCCGCGGAGCGCGCCACGCTGGCGGCCGCCACTTCGGTGCTGCCTTCGGACCTGGCTCCGGTCGTCCGCCAGCAACTGGAAACGCTGAACGCCCAGGCATTCTCCTGGCATGGACAGGCCTGGCCGGGGCAGGACGTGGAGTGGGTAATCGCCGAGGAGGAACCGGGTGGCGACCGGACGGGCAATGGCGGCCAGGCGTCATGGACCACCTCGCTGCGGCTCACCCTCCCGCGGCTGGGCGAAGTGAGCGCGTCGCTTCGACTCGCGGCCTCCGGCATTTCCGTGCTGGTACGGACGGAAAGCCCGCCCGGCGCCGCCGAGCTGCGGGCGGCCCATCCCCTGCTTGCGGCCTCGCTCACCGCGGCCGGGCTGCGCCTTCTGACCCTGGGCGTCGAGCGTGGCGAACTCGGCTGACGCGCGCCGCTCGGCGGTTGCCCTGGCCTACCGCGCGACCGACCGCGCCCCGCGCGTCGTTGCGAAGGGCCGCGGCCTGATCGCCGACGAGATCATCCAGCGCGCCCGCGAGGCCGGGGTCTTCGTGCACGACTCTCCGGAACTGGTCGCGCTTCTCATGCAGGTCGACATCGACGCCCGCATACCGCCGCAACTCTACGTCGCCGTGGCCGAACTGCTGGCCTGGCTCTATCGCGTCGAGCGCGGCGAAACGCGCGATGCCGATGCCGCAGCCTGACGCCACGCCCGAGCCGTCCCCACCGCGATGACGTCGACATCCACCGGCCAGGACGACCTGCCGCTCAACTTCGAGCTCACCGAAGCGGGCGACCTCGGCCGCTACGTGCTGCACGATCCTGGCGAGATCACCTACGTGCTGCGCTCGCTGCTGCACGGGGCGAACCTGATCACCGCCTATTTCAACGAAGGCAGCGATTTCCTGCTGACCGCGCTGCTCGCGGTGGACGACGAAGGCATCGTCCTCGACTACGGCGGCAGCGCCGAGGCGAACCGCCGTGCCCTGGCGGCCAGCAAGCTGGTCCTGATCGCCACCCACGACCGGGTGAAGATCCAGTTCGCCCTGCCGGGCCTGAAGGCGGTGAGCTTCGGCGGGCGCCCGGCCTTCCGCGCGGCGCTGCCCGAAAGGCTGCTGCGGCTGCAGCGCCGGGAGTATTACCGCCTGGTGGCACCGATCGCTCAGCCGCTCAAGTGCGCGCTGACCATGACCGGGGGGGACGGCGCGCGGCGCACGTACGAGGCCCAGATCGTGGACATCGGCGCAGGCGGCATCGCCCTCATGCCGCCGCGGGGCGTCGAGTTTTCCGTGGGTGACACCTTCGAGAGCTGCCGGCTGGAGCTGCCGGGCTTCGGCGCGGTCGATGCCGGGCTCGAAGTGCGCAACGTGTTCCAGGTGACGCTGCGCAGCGGCATGCGGGTGAAGCGCTGCGGCTGCCAGTTCGTCGGCCTGCGTCCGGCGATGCAGGCCAGGGTCGAGCGCTACATCATGAAGATCGAGCGCGACCGCAAGAAGCGCCGCTGAGCAGCGGCGCGCGGCCGCAAGCGTCCGCGGAAGGCCGCGGCCTCACACCTGCATGTTCATGATTTCCTGGTACGCATTCACCAGCTTGTTGCGCACCTGGACCATCTGCTGGAACGACAAGCTCGCCTTCTGCAGATTCACCATGACGTCCTGGAGGTTCACGTCCGGCTTGCCGGCCGAGAAATCCTCGGCGAGCGTGCGGGCCTGCTGCTGGGCCTGATTGACCTGGTCCATGGCGGCCTTCAGCACCTGGCCGAAGTCCGCGCCCTCGGCGCCGGCGGCGGCACCCGCACCAGCCGGACGTCCCGAGGCTACCTGCGCGGTGGCCCGAAGTTCCGCAAGCACGCGTTCGATTCCCGGTGTATCCATGATCAGCCCTCAGTCGCACCCTCGTTTTCAAGCAATACCGATGCCGGATTTCAGATGACGCCTTCCGTGCGGTACTGCTGCAGCTTGTAGCGCAGCGTACGCTCCGAGATGCCCAGCCGCTGAACGGCGAGCTTGCGCGAGCCGCCGACCGCCGCCAGGGTTTCCAGGATGTGCTGGCGCTCCAGGTCGCGCATGCGGGTCACCTGCCCTGACGCCCGGATCGGCTCGGGATCGGTGCACGCGACCTGCGCCTGCTCCATGGCGCGGCCTTCAAGGCCGAGCAGCAGATGATCCGGCTCGATGCGATCCCCCGGCGCCAGGATCAGCGCGCGCTGCATCGCGTTTTCCAGTTCCCGGACGTTGCCGGGCCAGTCGTGGGCGGCAAGAATTGCCTTTGCGGAGGCGGCAAGGGCGGCGCTGCGGCCCATGCGCGCACCGTGGAGCGCGGCAAAATGCGCCGCCAGCGGGACGATGTCCTCCCGGCGCTCCCGCAGGGCCGGGATGCGTATCGGGAATACGTTCAGCCGGTAGTAGAGATCCTCGCGAAAGCGGCCCTCGGCCACTTCGGTCGACATGTCGCGGTTGGTGGTGGCGACGATGCGGATGTCCAGCGGGATCGGCCGGCGCCCGCCGACGCGCTCGACTTCCCGTTCCTGCAGCACCCGCAGCAGTTTGGCCTGCAGCGGCAGCGGCATCTCGGAGATCTCGTCCAGCAGCAGGGTGCCGCCCTGGGCCTGCTCGAACTTGCCCGCCTGGCTGCCCTGGGCGCCGGTGAAGGCGCCCTTCTCGTAGCCGAACAGCGTCGCCTCGAGCAGGTTCTCCGGGATCGCGGCGCAGTTGATCGCCACGAAGGGAGCCGCGGCGCGCGCCGACTGCGCGTGCAGGTAGCGGGCGAAAACCTCCTTGCCGGTGCCGGACTCGCCGCTCAACAGCACCGTGGCATCGCTGCGGGC
>DATMWM010000004.1:0-6805 GCA_035562535.1 Rhodocyclaceae bacterium
CTGCTGCGCAATCCCCTGGCGGATCCCTACATCCTGGGCATCTCCGGCGGCGCCGCGGTGGGCGCGCTGAGCGTAATCGCGCTGGGGTTGTCCGCTTCGCTGGTGCCGGGCGGCGCCTTCGCCGGCGCGCTCGGCTCGATCCTGCTGGTGTTCGCCCTGGCGGGCAGCGACCGCAGCCAGACTCAGACCCGGCTGCTGCTCACCGGGGTGGTGATCGCCGCAGGCTGGGGCGCGCTGGTCGCCCTGCTGCTGGCCCTGGCGCCGGACGCCCAGTTGCGCGGCATGCTGTTCTGGCTCCTAGGCGACCTCTCGGCGGCAACGCCGCCGGCGGCCGGCCTGGCCGTGCTGCTGCTCGCGCTGGCGGCGACCTGGCCGCTGGCGCGCAGCCTGAATGTGCTCGCCCAGGGCGAACTGCAGGCCCGCGCGCTCGGCGTGCCGGTCGGCGCGCTGCGGCGCCTGCTCTACTTCGCCGCCTCGGCCTGCGCGGCGGCGGCCGTGTCCTCGGCCGGGACGATCGGCTTCGTCGGCCTGCTCGCGCCGCACCTGGCGCGGCTCACCCTGGGCGGCGACCAGCGCGTGCTGCTGCCGGGCTCGGCCCTGGCCGGCGGCGCCCTGCTGACCCTGGCGGACGTGGTCTCGCGCACTGCGGTGGCGCCGACGCAGCTTCCGGTCGGGGCGGTCACGGCCCTGCTCGGCGTGCCGCTGTTCCTGTGGCTGCTGACCCGCCGATGAGCGCTCCACCGCTGTGCTGCCGTGACCTCGAGGTCGCCATCGGCGGCAAGCCGATCTGCAGGGCGCTGGATCTCGAAGTCGCCGCCGGGGAGTGCTGGACGATCCTGGGACTGAACGGCTCGGGCAAGACCACGCTGCTGCACGTGCTGGCCGGACTGCGCAGGCCGACAGCGGGAACCGTCGAAGTGGCCGGCAGGCCGGTCCGCGACTGGCCGGGCAAGGCGCTGGCGCGCACCCGCGGCCTGCTCGCCCAGGACACCTCCGACCCGTTCCCGCTCACCGTCCTGGAAGCCGCGCTCGCCGGACGCTACCCGCACCAGTCCGCCTGGGCGAGGGACTCGGCGCAGGACCTGGCCGCAGCGCGCGAGGCGCTGGCGCGCGTCGGCCTGCTCGACCTGCAGGGCCGCGACTGCGCCACGCTCTCGGGCGGCGAGCGGCGCCGCGTGGCCGCCGCCGCCCTGCTCGCCCAGCAGCCGGCGCTCTATTTTCTGGACGAGCCGACCAACCATCTCGACCCGCACCACCAGATCGCCCTGCTCGACCTGCTGGCCCAGGAGCGCCGCCGGGGCGCCGCGGTGGTCATGACGCTGCACGATCCCAACCTGGCCGCGCGCTACGCCGGCCACGTGCTGCTGCTGTTCGGCGACGGCGAATGCGCTCGCGGCCCCGCGGACGCGATGCTCACCGAGTCGAACCTGTCCCGGCTCTACGGCCACCCGATGCGCATGGGGGAAATCGGCGGCGGGCGCTGCTTCCTGCCCGCCTGAGCGTCGCCGGCCGGTGCCGTTCAGCGCCTCGCCCGATCCAGGCAGGCGCAGAGTTCGCGGGTGGCGCCGACCAGCCTGGGACCGGGGCGATGCATGCGCGCCGGGTCGGACGCGCAGAGCACGCCCGAGCGGGAAGCCGGCAACTGCTTGAGCGCCCGCCACTCCGCGATCGCCTCGGGACCGGCGCCGGAGGCAATCGCCTCTGGCCGCGCGGCGACCACGGCCTCGGCCGACACGGTCGGCACCAGCGCCGGGAGCGCCGCGAACACATTGACCACGTTGCAGCGGGCGAGCGCGTCGCTGACGAAGTGGCGGCCGTTCAGGGTCATCGGCGGTTCGTGCCAGATCTCGTAGAACACCCGCAGCGGCCGGCGGCCGCGGTAGTCGGCCTCGATGCCCGCAAGCTCGGCGCGGAACGAGGCCGCGGCCGCCCGCGCGGCGGGCGCGCTGCCCGCCAGTTCGCCGAGCCGCTCCAGGCTGGTGGCCACCTCCTCCAGGCGCGAGGGCTCGCTGTAGAACACCGTCAGGCCGGCCTGCTCCAGACGCTCCACCTGGCGGCGGTTGTTGCCCGAGAGCCAGGCCACCACCAGGTCGGGCTCGAGCGCCAGCACGCGTTCCAGGTCGATCGCGTGGGCGTCGCCCACCTGCGGCAGCGCGGCGGCCTCGCGCGGATAATCGCTCCAGGCGGCCACCCCGACCACGGCCGGGCCTGCACCTGCGGCGAACAGCAGTTCGGTGGCGTGCGGGGCGAGGCTGACGATGCGCCGGGCGGGCCGCTCCAGGCTGACCTGACGACCCGCATCGTCGGTCACCGGGGCGGCGGCCGCAATCCCGGGGAGCAGCAGGAGCAGGGCGATCCGGACCAGAGCCTTCATCCCGGGATTCTAGCTCGGGCCGCCGGCCGTGCTATCTTGCGCGCCATGGTCGAAGACGCCGTGCCCCTGGGCAGCCTCGCGCGGGCCCTGGTGATCAAGCTGCGCCACCATGGCGACGTACTGCTCGCCTCGCCGGTGTTCTCGGTGCTGAAGAACCATGCGCCGCGGATCGAGATCGACGCGCTGGTCTATGGCGACACCGCGCCGATGCTCTCGCTGCACCCGGCCATCGCCCAGGTGCATGTCATCGAGCGCGACTGGAAGCGGCTCGGGCCGCTGCGCCAGGCGCGCGCCGAACTGGCCCTGCTCGCGCGGCTGCGCGCGCGCCGCTACGACCTGATCGTGCATCTCACCGAGCACCGCCGCGGCGCCTGGCTGACGAAGCTGCTGCAGCCGCGCTACGCGGTGGCGCCGTCGCGCCCCGACGCCGACCAGCTGTGGAGAAAGGGCTTCACCCATCACTACCGCCAGCCGAAGAACGCCCGCCGCCACACGGTGGAGCGCAACCTGGACGCGTTGCGCCGCATCGGCGTGTACCCGTCGGAAGAGGAGCGTGGCCTGACTCTGGTTCCGGGCGAGGCGGCGCAGGAACGGGTCGCCGCGCTGCTCGCCGGCCACGGGCTGGCGGACGGCGGTTTCGTGCATGTCCATCCGGCCTCGCGCTGGCTGTTCAAGTGCTGGCCGGTGGAGCGCAACGCCGAACTGCTGCGGCAACTGCATCGGCGGGGGGAACGCGTGGTGCTGACCGCGGCGCCGGATGCCCAGGAACTGCGCATGGTCGAGGGGATCGTCGCGGCAGCCGGGGTGCCGGCGGTGAGCCTGGCCGGCCAGCTCTCGCTCAAGGAGCTTGGCGCGCTGAGCGCGCGGGCGAAACTGTTCGTCGGCGTCGATTCCGCCCCGATGCACGTCGCCGCCGCGGTGGGCACGCCGGTGGTGGCGCTGTTCGGCCCGTCGGGCGAGCTGGAGTGGGGGCCCTGGCGCGTGCCGCACGCGGTGATTGCAAGCCGCGCGCATCCCTGCCGTCCCTGCGGCATCGACGGCTGCGGCGGCGGCAAGCATTCGGAATGCCTCGCCAGCCTGCCGGTCTCTTCCGTGCTCGAGGCCGCGGACCGTCTCGTCGCCCCGGCGTGAAACCCTTGCGCCTCGCCATCGTGCGCCAGCGCTACAACCCGTTCGGCGGGGCCGAGCGCTTCGTCGAACGCGCCCTGGAGGCGCTGCGCGGCCGCGGCGTTTCCGTGACGCTGATCGCCCGCCGCTGGGACGGCCCGCAGGGTCCGGACCAGATCCGCTGCGACCCGTTCCACCTGGGGCGCGTCTGGCGCGACGCCGGCTTCGCCGCCTGCGTGCGGCGCGCCGCGGCGCGCGAGCGCTTCGACTTGGTGCAGAGCCACGAGCGCATCCCGGGCTGCGACATCTACCGTGCCGGCGACGGCGTCCATGCCACCTGGCTGGAGCAGCGCGCCCGCGTCCAGGGGCCGCTCGCCCGCTGGGCCGCGCGAGCGCAGCCCTGGCACCGCTACGTGCTGGCGACCGAGCGGCGCATGTTCGCCCACCCGGCGCTGCGGGCGGTGATCTGCAACTCGCCGATGGTGCGCGAGGACATCCTGCGCCGCTTCGGCGTTCCGGAAACGAAGCTTCACGTCATACGCAACGGCGTCGACCTGGCGGATTTCCACCCAGGGCTGCGGCAGGAGCACCGGCTGCGCATGCGCCGGCAACTGGACATCGCCGAGGACGGCCCGCTGTTCCTGTTCGTCGGCTCGGGCTTCGAACGCAAGGGCGTGGGGCCGCTGCTCGCGGCGCTTGCCCGAATGGAAAACCGGCAGGCCCGGCTGATCATCGTCGGAGCGGACAAGCGCCGTTCGCGCTTCGAGGCCGTGGCGGCTAAGCTGGGCGTGGCCGGCCGCGCGAGCTTCCTCGGCGGGCAGCGGGACGTGCGTCCCTACTACGGCATGGCCGATGCATTCGTCCTGCCCACGCTCTACGACCCGATGCCGAACGCCGCGCTGGAGGCGCTGGCCTGCGGTCTGCCGGTGATCACCAGCCCGACCAGCGGCGCCTGCGACCTGGTGCGCCCGGGCGAATCCGGTTTCGTGGCGGATGCGCTCGACGTGCCGGAACTCGCAAGTTGCATGGACCGGCTCGCCCGGCCAGGCGCGGCAGCCGCCATGAGCGGCGGGGCACGCGCGGCGGCGCAACCGCTCTCGGTCGAGGCGATGGCCGGAAAGCTGACGGCGCTCTACTTCCGGCTGCTGGCGCCGGCCGGTGCGGCCGGGGGGCCGGCCTTATAATCGCGGCTTTTCCCGCCCGCATCCTCCATGCCCGCCCGCGGCCCGTCCGACGTCAAGCTGTATCTGCGGCTGCTGCGCTACGTGCGCCCCTACTGGAAGATGTTCGCGGCAGCGGTGGTCTGCATGGCCGGCATGGCGGTCACCGAGCCGCTGTTCCCGGCGCTCATGAAGCCGCTGCTCGACGGCAGCTTCGCCCAGCGCGACACCTCCGACATACTGCGCTATCCCCTGTTCATCATCGCGATCTTCACCGTGCGCGGCGCGTTCGGTTTCGCCGGCGATTACGCCATTGCCTGGGTGGCCAACCGGGTGGTGGTGGATCTGCGCATGAGCATGTTCGAGCGGCTGATGCAGCTGCCGACCCGTTATTTCGACGACCAGTCCAGCGGTGTGCTGATCTCCAAGGTGGCCTACGACGTGATGGGGGTCACCGGCGCCGCCACCAGTGTCATCACGGTGCTGGTGCGGGACACCCTGGCGGTGATCGGACTGCTCGGCTGGATGCTGTACCTGAACTGGCAGCTCACCCTGGTGACGCTGGCCACCGTCCCGCTGGTGGCGCTGGCGGTAGGCGCGTTTGGCAAGCGTCTGCGCAAGATGTTCCGAGCCGCCCAGAAGGCCATGGGCGGCATCACCCACGTGGTGGAGGAATCCATCGGCGCGCACAAGGTGGTCAAGATCTTCGGCGGCCAGGACTACGAGACGCGGCGCTTCGCCCATGCCAACCGGGTCATGCGCGGCTACGTCATGCGCCATTCGATCGCCGCGGCGGGCAACGTGCCCCTGGTGCAGGTGCTCGCATCCGTGGCGATCGCCACGGTGATTGCCGTGGCCCTGCATCAGTCGGCGAACCGGCAGATCACGGTCGGCGAATTCATGTCCTTCATCACCGCGATGATGATGCTGCTCGGGCCGCTGAAGCATCTGACCGGGGTGAGCGCGACCCTGCAGCGCGGTCTGGCCGCGGCGGAGAGCGTGTTCGAACTGGTGGATGAGCCGCCGGAGACCGACCGCGGCTCGCTGAAGATCGCACGGGCGGACGGCGCGATCCGCTTCGAGGAGGTGCGCTTCGGCTACCCCGGGACGCAACGGCTGGCGCTTGACGGGGTTAACCTGGACATTGCGCCCGGGGAGACCATCGCCCTGGTCGGGCCGTCCGGCAGCGGCAAGACGACGCTGGCCAACCTGGTGCCGCGCTTCTACCAGCCGGACGGTGGGCGCATCCTGCTCGACGGCCACGACATCCGCGAGATCGGGCTGGAAAGCCTGCGCGCCAACATCGCGCTGGTGAGCCAGGACGTGGTCCTGTTCAACGACAGCGTGGCGGCCAACATCGCCTACGGCAGCATGGCCGGCGCGTCCCGCGAGGCGATTGCGGCAGCCGCGGCGGCGGCCAACGCGCTGGAGTTCATCGAACGGCTGCCCGCGGGCTTCGACACCCAGATCGGGGAAGACGGCGCAAAGCTCTCCGGCGGCCAGCGCCAGCGCCTGGCGATCGCCCGCGCGCTGCTCAAGGATGCCCCGGTGCTGATCCTCGACGAAGCCACCGCGGCGCTCGACTCGGAGTCGGAGCGCCAGGTGCAGGCCGCGCTCGAGGTGCTGATGCGCGACCGCACCACCCTGGTCATCGCCCACCGGCTGTCCACCATCGAGCGGGCCACACGCATCGTCGTGCTCGATGCCGGACGCGTCGTCGAGACTGGGAGCCATGCCGAATTGATGGAACGGGATGGTCTTTACGCGCGTTTGCACAGGATCCAGTACGCAGGCGGGGACCAGGCCTCGCCGGCGGCCGCCCAATGATCGAGCCGGGGATGCGCGTGCTGGCGATCGTCGTCGCGCGCATCGGCGATACCCTGCTGGTCACGCCCGCGCTGCGCGCCCTGAAGGCGGCGTGCGGCGCCGGTGAACTGCACGTCATGGCGCATCCGAAACGCATGGATCTGCTGCGCCATCTGCCGTTCGTCGACCGGCTGTCCCCGATCACTCCGTTTCGCGCCAGACTCAGGGGACGACTGGGCGCGCGGCGCCACGACGTCGGGGTGGTCTGGGCCGACGACGAAGCCATCCTCGGCTACGCGCTGCGCGCCGCCAGGCGCGTGGTCGCCTTCCGGCGCGGCGATGCGTCCCTGGACGGGAG
>DATMWM010000005.1:0-7626 GCA_035562535.1 Rhodocyclaceae bacterium
CTACGCCCTGCACGTGGCGAACGTCCTGTTCATCAACCAGTTCCCGGACTACCGGGCAGACGCCGCCGCGGGCAAGCGCAACTGGGTCGTCCGGCTCGGGCCCCGGCGTGCGCGCTTGGGCTACCCGGCGGTCGTGGCGGTGGCTTACGGCTGGCTCGCCGGCGCCGTGCTGACCGGCTGGCTGCCGTGGACCGCCCTGATCGCCCTGGGCGCGGCCGTGCCGGCCGCCAGGGCCGCCCGGGAACTGCTCGCCCATGCCGGCGAGCCGGCCGGGCTGGTGACCGCGATCAAGGCCACCATCGGCGCGGCCATGAGCCACGGCGTGCTGCTCGCCGTCGGGCTGTCCGCAGCCAGCCTGATCTAAGGCCTTCCCGGGGTCGTTCCGGAAAAACGAAAAGCCCCGCGCGAGGCGGGGCTTTCCGGGGCTGCCGGCCGGATTACTCGGGCCGGATGTTCGCCGCCTGCTTGCCCTTCGGGCCGGTGGTGACGTCGAAGGACACCGCCTGGCCTTCCTTGAGCGTCTTGAAGCCGCTGCCCTGGATCGCCGAGAAATGGGCGAACAGATCCTCGCCGCCGCCGTCCGGGGTGATGAAGCCGAAGCCCTTCGCGTCGTTGAACCACTTGACCTTGCCAGTTGCCATCTTCGTTCACTCCTGAAAGTTGATCGGGACAATTCCCTTACGGCCCGACATCAAGAATCACGAAACAACAACTGGTGTTCACCATCGTTACCCGGTCTTGAAGCGTGTCGTGGCCGGAATTTGACACGATGAACCGGGGGCTCGTCAATCCGTACGATATCCGACCCCGGGGCGGGTGCGCCCGCCGCGCGGCCGAATCCTTGATCTAGGTCGTGTTTGGCCCGCCTCGTGGACGGCACACTTGCGGCCGGGAGGACAGACGTGGGCAGACTTTCATCGGTCATGGCAGGTGGCGCGGCGCTGCTGCTCGCGGCCTGCGCTTGCGTGCCGGCGCCGCGCGGCACCGGCGATCTCGGCGTGGTCATCGAGCGGGCCAGCGGCCGGGTCACGGTGGTGGAGACCACCAACCGGACCGCACTCGGCCGGGTCGAGGGCCTGGGCGATCTCTCGCATGCCCATGTCACCTATTCGCGCGACGGCCGCCATGCCTACGTCTTCGGCCGCGACGGTGGGCTCACCAAGGTGGATCTGCTCGCGCAGCGCATCGACAGGCGGGTGATCCAGTCCGGCAATTCGATCGGCGGCTCGATCTCCCAGGACGGGCGCCTGGTGGTGGCGCAGAACTACGATCCCGGCGGCATCAAGGTGTTCGACGCGGCCACGCTGGAACTGCTCGCCGACGTGCCGGCGACCTACGGCACCGAGGGCCGCCGCTCCAAGGTGGTCGGGCTGGCGGACGTTCCGGGCAACAAGTTCGTCTACGCCCTGTTCGATGCCGGCGAGATCTGGGTGGCCGACCTGGCCGATCCGCGGCAGCCGAAGATCACGAAGTTCCCGAACGCCGGCGCGCAGCCCTATGACGGGCTGGTGACGCCGGACGGTCGCTACTTCCTCGCCGGCCTGTTCGGCGAGGACGGCGTCGCGCTGCTCGACCTGTGGCAGCCGGAGAAGGGCGTGCAGCGCATCCTGGCGAACTACGGCCGCGGCCAGGAGAAGCTGCCGGTGTTCAAGATGCCGCACCTGCGCGGCTGGTCGGTGGCTGGCCGGCACGCCTACCTGCCGGCGATCGGCCGGCACGAGGTGCTGATCGTGGATACCGTGACCTGGAAGGAAGCCGGCCGCATCCCGTTGAAGGGACAGCCGGTGTTCGTCATGGCCCGGCCGGACGGCCGCCAGGTGTGGGTGAACTTCGCCTTCCCGGACAACGGCTGGGTGCAGGTGATCGACACGCTGGAAAACAAGGTGGTGCAGACCCTGGAGCCGGGCAGGGCGGTGCTGCACCTCGAATTCACGCCGCGCGGCGAACAGGTATGGATCTCCGCCCGCGACGATAACCGCGTGTCGATCTACGACACGCGGACCTTCGCCAGGGTCGGCGAGCTTCCGGCCGAATCGCCTTCCGGCATCTTCTTCACCTCGCGCGCCTCGCGCATCGGTTTCTAGCCCGGCCATGGACGACCTCGAATTCCGGCTCCTGAACGACTTCCAGCGGGGTTTTCCGCTGGTTCCCGCGCCCTTCGCCGAGATCGCCTCGCGACTCGGCGCCAGCGAGTCGCAGGTGCTGCAGGCCCTGCGAGCGCTTGCCGAGCGCGGCAGCGTGAGCCGGGTCGGCGCGGTGTTCGCCCCGCGGCGCGTCGGCGCCTCGACCCTGGCCGCGCTGGCTGCGCCGCCGATGGAACTCACCCGGGTGGCGAACCTGATCAACCGCCATCCCGAGGTGAACCACAACTACGAGCGGGAGCACCGCTTGAACGTCTGGTTCGTCGCCACCGCCTCCGACCCGGAGCGGCTGGCCGGGCTGCTGCACACGATCGAGTCGGAGACCGGCTGTCCGGTCGTCTCGCTGCCCCTGGTCGAGGAGTTCCATATCGACCTGGCATTCGACCTGTCCGGCGCGCCGCAGCCGCGCTGCCCGGCGCTCGCCGCCGCCGCGGCCCCGGCCTACGATCCCGATCCGCAGGACAAGCGCCTGATCGCGGCGCTGCAGCCGGGCCTGGACCTGGTGCCGCGACCCTACGCCCGCCTGGCCATGCGCGCCGGCAGCACCGAGGCGCAGGTCATCCGGACGCTCGGCGGCTGGCTGGAGGCCGGCGTCGTGAAGCGCCTCGGGGTGGTCGTGCGGCATCGCGAACTCGGCTACAGCGCCAACGCCATGGTGGTGTTCGACGTGCCGGACGAGGAGGTCGGCAGCGTCGGCGCCCGGCTCGCCGGCGAGTCCATGGTCACCCTATGCTACCGCCGGCGCCGCCACCTGCCGGACTGGCCGTACAACCTGTTCTGCATGATCCACGGTCGCCACCGCCTCGACGTCGAGCGCGGCATCGGCGCGCTGCGCGACCGGCTCGGCCTGCACCGCTACCCGAACGCGGTGCTGTTCAGCAGGCGCTGCTTCAAGCAGCACGGCGCGCGCTATTTCGAGCAGGCCGAATCCGCCCGTGGCTAGGTCCGCGGCCGGTCTGGACGACGTCGACCGCGCGATCGTCAACGCGCTGCACGGCGGTTTTCCGATCTGCGATGCGCCGTACCGCAAGGTCGCGGAGTCGCTGGGCCTGGAAGAGGGGGAACTCATCCGGCGGCTGGGGCGCCTGCTGGACGAGGGCGTGCTCACGCGCTTCGGGCCGATGTACCAGGTCGAGCGCATCGGCGGGCGCTTCGTCCTGGCGGCGCTGGCCGTGCCCGAGGAGGACTTCGAGCGCGTCGCCGGACAGGTCAACGCGCTGCCGGAGATCGCCCACAACTACCGGCGCGAGCACCGGCTGAACATGTGGTTCGTCATCGCCACCGAGACCCCGGAGGGCGTGGACGCCGCGATCGCCGAGATCGAGCGGCGCACCGGCCTGAAGGTGTATGCCTTCCCGAAGATCCGGGAGTTCTTCGTCGAGCTTCGGCTCGCCGCGTGATGGACGACACCGACCGCAGGCTGATCGTCGCCACCCAGGGCGGGCTGCCGCTGGTGCCCCGGCCCTACGACGCGCTCGCGGAACGGATCGGCATCCCGGCAGGCGAGGTGATGGAGCGGCTGCAACGCATGCTAGCCGCGGGCGTCATCCGCCGCATCGGCGCCGTGCCGAACCACTACGCGTTGGGTTACACGGCCAACGGCATGTCGGTGTGGGACGTCGCCGACGAGCGGGCCGACGAACTCGGCGGGCGCATCGGCACGCTGGACTTCGTCTCGCACTGCTACCTGCGGCCGCGCTACCCGCCGGAATGGCCGTACAACCTGTTCGCCATGGTGCACGGCCGCAGCCGCCCGGAGGTGGACGCCAAGGTGGCGCGCATCGCGGAACTGCTCGGCGAGGCCTGCCGGGCCCACGACGTGCTCTACAGCAGCCGCATCCTCAAGAAGACCGGCCTGCGCATCGCCGCGGGCTGATCCCTGGAGGTCCGTACCCGCGTACACACGTCGCGTTCCCGCGCCCGGCTGCGGGTGTTGGCGCAGCGGCGCGGGAGCGGTGGCTCACACGGACGCCAGCAGGTACCTGCCGGCGCTTGACCGGGATTCGGGCCGAGTGCTACCTTGGTGTCACCGGCAATCTTCGAGCCCGCAAACCCGTGACCACCACCACCCTCAAGCTCCCCGAAGAACTGCGCAAACGCGTTGCCGCCGCTGTCGAGGGCACGGGCCAGAGCGCGCACGCCTTCATGGTCGAGGCGATCGAGCGCCAGACGCGGCTGGCGGAGCAGCGTCGCAGCTTCGTCGCCGATGCGCTCGCCGCCCGCGAGGAGGCACATCGAAGCGGACTCGGCTACGCCGCAGAGGAGGTCCATCGATACGTGCAGGCGCGGTCGCGGGGCGAAGAGGCGGCTCGCCCGCAGCCGCGCAAATGGCGCGGGTAATCTACGCCGGGCGCGCGCTGGCGGATCTGGAGAGGTTGTTCGAGTTCCTGGTCGAAACGGATCCCCGGTCGGCTGCCGTTGCGGTGGAGACCATCCGCGACGGCATCGGCATTCTCGAACGGCATCCATTCATCGGCCGCCCGGCCGAGCACGGCTTGCGCGAACTGGTCATCTCCCGGGGCCGCACCGGCTACCTCGCGCTGTACGAGGTCATCGAACCGGACGACGTAATCCTCGTCCTGGCGCTGCGCCACCAGCGCGAGGCCGGCTACGCGGAGGATACCGGGTCGGCGTAGCGGCAGTTGACCGCATCCGCAGGCCGGGAACGCTGAAGGTCGCGCCGGAACTTGAAGCGGCTAGGCCGCCTCGCGGAAGCGTTCCTGGATCTCCTCGACCGCCTTCAGGTTGCGTTCCAGCGCGTCCACGCAGTCGCCGTCGAGCTTCACGCCGGCCATCCTGCGCAGGTGGTCGAAGGCGGTTTCGTTGCTCCAGGCCGGCTTGTAGGGGCGCCGGCTGGTGAGCGCGTCGAAGACGTCGGCGACCACGACGATGCGGGTCTCCAGCGGGATCGCCTCGCCGCGCAGGCCGGCCGGGTAGCCGCTGCCGTCGACCGCCTCGTGGTGGTATTGCACGATGTTGCGCAGGATGTCCACGTGCGGCACCGACTGCAGGCCGAAGTCGGCGACGATCCGGTCGACCATCTGCAGCCCCTTCTCCACGTGGCTGCGCATGACCCGGTCTTCGTCGGGATCGAGCGACCCGGGCTTGAGCAGGACCGCGTCCGGCACGCCGATCTTGCCGATGTCGTGCAGCGGGGCGAACAGGAACACGTGCTCGACGAACTCGTCGTCCAGCCCGTAGCGCGGCGCCAGGTCGAGCGCGATCACCCGTGCGTAGCGCGCCATGCGGTCCAGATGGGCCACCGTCTCCACGTCGCGCAGGTGGGTGAAGTTGCGCGCCACCTGGACCGTGCCGAGCAGGGTGCGCAGCGCGGTCAGCTCGTTGATGATCACCATCGAAACGAGGTGGCCGAACAGGTCCAGGTAATCGACGAGGTCGTCCCGGAACGCGCCCGCCGTGTAGGAATCGAAGAACAGGAAGCCGATCAGCTCGCCTTCCTGGAACATCGGCGTCGTGTAGCTCGACCGGTAGCCCTCGCCGAGGATGCGCCGGGTGTGCTCGGCACCGCCCGAACCCAGTTCGCCGAGGTCGTTGAGCACGCGCGAGGTGCGGGTCTTGGCCAGCCACTGCAGCGAGCGCACGTCGGAGAGCCGGGCCTGGTAGGCCGACAGCGGCGAGGGGCCTCCGCTGGAGTGGGCGAAGGTCTCCAGCATGTCGGTCTTGGCGTCGTAGAGCGCCACCGCCACGCGGTCCACCGCCGGGAATCGCTGCTTCAGGCCATGGTGCAGGTCGCGCAGCTTCTCGGAGAAGGGCGCGCGGTGATTCAGGGCGGTGACGAGAACCTGATGGCTTTTCATTTGCGCTACGATCGCGTGGGATTTTGCACCGCGCGACAGGTTTGTCAATCGGAACAGGGCGCTTTGTTGCGAAAGCGCGACAGGGCGCGAGGACCACTCGCCGCCCGCGGTCCGGCCGGTGCGTTCCCGGACTCGTTGATTCAAATCAACGCGCCGGCGCCGCCCGCTGCGGTAGCGTGACGGCTCTCGCGCAAGGACCGAAATCGAGCGGAAAAGATGTTCCGGATCTCCCAGTTCATGCAGGAAATCGCCGAGCCGACGCCGCTCGGCCCGGCCCGCCAGCCGCCCGGCCCGGTGGTGATCTGGAATCTGGTCCGCCGCTGCAACCTGACCTGCAAGCACTGCTATTCCATCTCCGCCGACAAGGACTTTCCGGGCGAGCTGGATACGCAGGAAGTGTTCGCGGTGATGGACGACCTGAAGCGCTTCCGGGTGCCGGTGCTGATCCTCTCGGGCGGGGAGCCGCTGCTGCGCCCGGACCTCTTCGACATCGCCGCGCGCGCCAAGTCCATGGGTTTCTACGTCGGCCTGTCCTCGAACGGCACCCTGATCGACGAGGACAACATCGGGCGCATCGAGGACTGCCGCTTCGACTACGTCGGCGTCAGCCTGGACGGCATCGCGGCCACCCACGACCGCTTCCGCCGCAAGGAAGGCGCCTTCGAGGCGTCGATGCGCGGCATCCGCCTGTGCCGCGACCGTGGCATCAAGGTCGGCGTGCGCTTCACCATGACCGAGGACAACCAGCAGGACCTGCCGGGGCTGCTGCGCCTGATCGAGGACGAGGGGATCGACAAGTTCTACCTGTCGCACCTGAACTACGCCGGCCGCGGCAACAAGAACCGCGCCGCCGACGCCTTCCACCGCACCACCCGGCGGGCCATGGACCTGCTGTTCGACACCTGCTGGGACTACCGGCGGCGCGGGCTGCACAAGGAGTTCGTCACCGGCAACAACGACGCCGACGGCGTCTGGCTGCTGTTCTGGGTGCGACGCAACTTTCCGCACTTGGAGGCGCACATCCGCGCGAAGCTCGCCCAATGGGGCGGCAACAGCTCGGGCGTGAACGTGGCCAACATCGACAACCTGGGCAACGTGCATCCGGACACCATGTGGTGGCACCACACGCTGGGCAACGTCCGCCAGCGTCCGTTTTCCGAGATCTGGGCGGATACCTCCGACCCGCTCATGGCCGGCCTGAAGGCGCGTCCGCGCAAGGTCAAGGGCCGCTGCGGCGCGTGCGCCTATTTCGACATCTGCGGCGGCAACACCCGGGTGCGCGCCGAGCAGCTCACCGGGGATCCTTGGGCGGAGGATCCCGCCTGCTACCTGACCGACGAGGAGATCGGCCTGGCGCAGCCGCTGCCCCGGGTCGAGCTCACGCCTTACGTCAAGCTGAAGAGGAGTGCCTGATATGCAAACCCTGCTGCACGTGACCGTGTTGATCGGCCTGATCCTGGCCGCCAGCTTCGCCTCCGCCACGCCGCTGCTGGCGCTGCTCTGATCGCGACGGGGTACCCGATGCGAATCTGGATGCGGCTGCTGGCCGCGCTGCCGGCGCTGCTCGCCGCCGCCGGTCCCGCCCGGGCGGCCCCGCCGGCCGATCTCTACAAGCAGCACTGCGCCGCCTGCCACGGAGCGGACCGGCGGCGGCGAGCAGCGCCGGC
>DATMWM010000006.1:0-22304 GCA_035562535.1 Rhodocyclaceae bacterium
AGGTTGCGCAATGTTCGGATCGACCCCACCAGTGCCGAAAGCTGCGCGCGGTTCGCGTAGTTGCGAGTGAAAAGAATGACGCCGCCGACCAGCGGATGGAGCAACCGCTCGCGGTCGGCCGCCGAGAGCTCGAGGCCCTCGATGCCGATCATCGCCGGGCCGCGGACCATCGGGATCGTCATCGCGAGCGCTCCGCCGCCTCGCGGATCAACCGCTTCATCTCGCGCACGGCCTCGCGCAGGCCGAGGAAGACGGCGCGCGACACGATCGCGTGGCCGATGTGGAGCTCGCGCACGCCGGGGAGCGCGGCCACCGGCTGCACGTTGAAGTAGTTGAGCGCGTGGCCGGCGTTGAAGCGCATGCCCAGGCTGCGGATCATTGCGCCCGCCGTGCGAATCTTCTGCAGCTCGGCGACGACCGCGGGACTCTCCGCATCGCGGCCGCGCGCGTGGAACGCGTGCGCATAGGGTCCGGTGTGGATCTCGCAGACGCGCGCGCCGATGCGCGCCGAGGCTTCCACCTGGCGCTCCTCGGCATCGATGAACACGCTGGTGACGATGCCGGCGCCGGCGAGGCGCGCGACCACGCCCTTGAGGCTCGCTTCCTGACCGGCGACGTCGAGGCCACCCTCGGTGGTGATCTCGTGCCGCCCCTCGGGCACGAGCATCGCCATCTCGGGCTTCACGCGCAGCGCGATGGCCACCATCTCGTCGGTGGCGGCCATCTCGAGGTTGAGCTTGATGTGCGTGAGCTCGCGCAGGCGCCGCACGTCGTCGTCGTGGATGTGGCGGCGGTCCTCGCGCAGGTGCACGGTGATGCCGTCGGCGCCGCCGAGATGGGCCTCCACCGCCGCCCACACCGGGTCAGGCTCGTAGGTCCGCCGCGCCTGGCGGATAGTCGCGACATGGTCGATATTGACGCCGAGTTCGATCACAGTTCCTGCAGCTCCATGAAGACCCGGCGAGAGTTTAACGTCTGGCCGCCGAGATGGTGGTTGATCAGGAGGCGCATCAGCAGCTTGGCCTGCTGCAGCGTCTCCGCGTCCGAGTAGTCGCCCTGGGCCATGGCCAGCAGCGCCCGCCCGGAAAGGGTCAGCGCGGACTCGGCCGCCCGTTCGGCGGCGACCGGCCCGCGTTCGACCAGAAAGGCATAGCTCCGATCGGCAGCCACCGGCGCCCCGGTTTCCGCATCCCGATCCAGCGTCGGCCCGTAGCCGAGTTCGCGCAGCAAGCTTACCTCGAACTGCCGCAACGGCCCGGAGCGCAACGGTCCCGCCGCCATCTCCCGCAGCACCCCGGCGTAGGCATCGAACAGCGCGGGATGGGGATCCTCGCGCGGCAGCAGACGCAGCAGCAATTCGTTCAGGTAGTAGCCGGCGATCAGGGAGCGGCCGCCGAGCAGCGGCTGTCCGCCCAGCCATTCCGCCTTCGCCAGCGTGGGCATCTCGGTCTTGCCGAACCAGGACAGCAGCAGCGGCTGGAATTCCATAAGCACGCCGCGCAGCGCCGAGCGGGGCCGGCGCGCGCCGCGCGCCACCAGCGGGAGGCGGCCGAAGCCGCGGCTGAACACCTCGACGATGGTGCTGGTCTCGCGGAAGGGATAGGCGTGCAGGACGTACCCGGTTTCGCCCTCGACGCGGCGCCGCTCGTCCGCGGGCATGGCTATTCGTAGCCGAGGCTGCGCAGCGCGCGCTCGTCGTCGGCCCAGCCGCTTCGCACCTTCACCCAGATCTCCAGGAAGACCTTGCCGCCGAACAGGCGCTCCATGTCCTGTCTCGCCTCGCTGGCGATGCGCTTGAGGTTTTCGCCGCCCCGGCCGATGACGATCGCCTTCTGGCCCGGCCGGTCGACCACCACCGCCGCGTGGATGCGCCGCAGCGCGCCGTCTTCCTCGAAGCGCTCGATCTCCACCGCGATGCCATAGGGCAACTCGTCCCCCAGGTGGCGGAACAGCTTCTCGCGCAGGAACTCGGCGGCGAAGAAGCGCTCGCTGCGGTCGGTGATCTCGTCCTCAGGAAACAGCGGTGGCGCCTCCGGCAGATAGCCGCCCGCCGTCTCGATCAGCCCGTCCAGCCCCTGGCCGCGCGCCGCGCTGACCGGCACGATTTCGGCGAAGGGATGTTCTGCGGCTACGCGCTCGATGAACGGCAGCAGCGCGTCCTTGCGCTCCAGCCGGTCGATCTTGTTGATCACCAGGATGGCCGGCCGGCCCTCTGGCAGGAGCCGCACCACCTGCCGGTCCGGCTCGCCGTAACTGCCGGCCTCCACGACCATCAGCACCAGGTCGACCTCGGCCAGCGCCTGCATGACGTTGCGGTTCATCGCCCGGTTGAGCGCGCCGGAGTGCCGGGTCTGGTAGCCGGGCGTGTCGACGAAGACGAACTGGTGCGCCGCGTCGGTGCGTATGCCGCGCAGCACGTGGCGGGTGGTCTGCGCCTTCGACGACGTGATGCTGATCTTCTGGCCGATCAGGTGGTTGAGCAGGGTCGACTTGCCCACGTTCGGGCGGCCGACGATCGCGACGAGACCGCTGCGCATGTCCGGGCGCCGCTCAGCCGCCCGCCAGCCGCGCGTAGGCGCGCCGCGCGGCCTCCTGCTCGGCCGCCCGGCGGTTCGAGCCGGTCCCGCACTCGCTCACCCCGAGTTCACCGACCTGGCATTCCACCTCGAACTCCTGCGCGTGCGCCTCGCCGCGCGTGGCGCGCAGGACGTAGACCGGCAGCGCGAGCCGCCGGCCCTGGAGCCATTCCTGGAGCCGCGTCTTGGCATCCTTGAGCGCCTTGCTCGGGTCGAGCGCTTCGAGAACATTCGCATAGAGCCGCCGGATCACCGCCTGCGCCTCGGCGAAGCCCCCGTCCAGGTAGACCGCGCCAAACATCGCTTCCAGCGCATCGGCCAGGATCGACGGCCTGCGGTGTCCGCCACTCCTCAGTTCGCCTTCCCCGAGCCGCAGGTGCTCGCCCAGCGAAGCGGCTTCGGCCAGCCTGTGCAGCGACTCCTGCCGCACGAGTTCCGCACGCAGGCGCGACAGCTCGCCCTCCCTCAAGTCGCCGAAGCGCTCGAACAGGGCGACGGCGATCACGCAGCTCAATATGGCGTCGCCGAGAAACTCGAGGCGCTCGTTGTGCGGCGCGCCGAAGCTGCGGTGGGTCAGTGCCTGGCGAAGGAGGTCCGGCTGGCGAAAGCGGTATCCGATGGCGCGTTCGATCGCCTCAGGCATCATCCGGGCGGCGGCTCAAAGGTCCCGCTCCTTGGTCGGCCTGGTGCCGCCCTCGAAGTCCAGGCAGAGGCTCACGTTGCCGAACAGGGGGATCTTGCGGGAATAGGCGAAGGCGATCACCACCTCGCCCTGCTCCTTGCTAATGTCCAGGTCGGCGGCCGCGACGCTCGGCGTGTTGTCGATGGCCGCCCGCTTCTCGTAGAGCTTGCGGATGTCCGACACGGTCGCGCCGCGGGTCTCGCCGCTCTGCACGATCGCGTTGATGTTTTTCAGGATCGTGTAGTACTCGATCACCGCCGGCGTGACCTTCATGGCGATCACCGCTGCGAAGGCGAGCAGCCCGCCGACGACGAGCATGCCGAAGAGGCTGAGGCCGCGTTGTCCGTGCATTTTCGCCATAGTCCCGAACCCTACCTGAACGACCCGATGCGGGTGAGGTCGCTGAAGTTGAACCAGATGAGGAAGGCGCGGCCCACGATGTTCTGGTCCGGCACGAATCCCCAGACCCTGCTGTCGCTGCTCGCGTCCCGATTGTCCCCCATCACGAAATAGTGCCCGGCCGGAACCTCGCAGGCCAAGCCCTCGCTATTGTAGTGACATTTATCCTTCAGGGGGAATTGCATCGAGTGGGGCACGAACGGCGGGGCCTCCGGCTCGATCAGGATGGAATGCTCGACCTTGCCCAGCTGCTCGACGTATTGCGGCGTGTAGTACAGCCGGTCCTTGTGCAGGTAGTCGCCGGCCTTGCGCAGCGGCACTTCGACGCCGTTGATCTTCAGGCGCTTGTTCTGGTAGGAGACCGTGTCTCCCGGCAGGCCGACCACCCGCTTGATGTAGTCCACCGACGGGTCCTCCGGATAGCGGAACACCATCACGTCGCCGCGCTGGGGCTGCCCGAGCTCGATGATCTTCCTGTTGATGATCGGCAGCCTGATGCCGTAGACATACTTGTTGACCAGGATGAAGTCGCCGACGACCAGCGTCGGGATCATCGAGCCCGAGGGGATCTTGAACGGTTCGACGACGAACGAGCGCAGCACGAACACGATCAGGATCACCGGGAAGAAGCTGGCGCCGTACTCGACCCACCACGGGTCCTTGGCGTCCTTGGGCCGCTTCTTGCGCAGGAAGTAGCGGTCGAGCACCCAGACGGCCCCGGTGGCGATCAGCAGCAGGAAGAGGATCAGGGCGAAATTCAACTCGGGTTCTCCTTACTTGTTCTCTACCCTGAGGACGGCGAGGAAGGCTTCCTGAGGTATCTCGACGCTGCCCACCTGCTTCATGCGCTTCTTCCCGGCTTTCTGCTTCTCCAGGAGCTTCTTCTTGCGCGTGATGTCGCCGCCATAGCACTTGGCCAGCACGTTCTTGCGCAGCGCCTTGACGTTCTCGCGGGCGATGATGTGCGAGCCGATCGCCGCCTGGATCGCCACGTCGAACATCTGGCGCGGAATCAGCTCGCGCATTTTGGCCGCCAGCTCGCGGCCGCGGTAGGGCGCGCTGGCGCGATGCACGATCACCGACAGCGCGTCGACCTTGTCGCCGTTGATCAGGATGTCCAGCTTCACCACGTCGGCCGCCCGGTACTCCTTGAACTCGTAGTCCAGCGAGGCGTAGCCGCGGCTTGCCGACTTGAGCTTGTCGAAGAAATCCATCACCACTTCGGCCATCGGCAGCTCGTAGGACAGATGCACCTGCCGGCCGTGGTACTGCATGTTCTTCTGCGCCCCGCGCTTCTGGGTGCACAGGGTGATCACCGTGCCGACGTACTCCTGCGGCACGAAGATGATGGCGGTGATGATCGGCTCGCGGATCTCTTCGACCTTGGAGGGATCGGGCATCTTGGCCGGGTTCTCCACCATCACCACGGTGCCGTCGCGCATGGCCACCTGGTAGACCACCGTCGGGGCGGTGGTGATCAGGTCCATGTCGAACTCGCGCTCGAGCCGCTCCTGCACGATCTCCATGTGCAGCAGGCCGAGGAAGCCGCAGCGGAAACCGAAGCCCAGCGCCTGGGACACCTCCGGCTCGTACTGCAGCGAGGCGTCGTTCAGCTTCAGCTTCTCGAGCGACTCGCGCAGGGCGTCGTACTCGTTCGGCTCGACCGGGTAGAGTCCGGCGAAGACCTGGGGCTTTATCTCCTTGAAGCCGGGAAGCGGCTTGTCTGCCGGGCGCTCGGCCAGGGTGATGGTGTCGCCGACCTTGGCGGCGGTGAGTTCCTTGATGCCGGCGATTACGAAGCCCACCTCGCCCGCTGACAGCGCGTCGCGCGCCTGGGACTTGGGCGTGAACACGCCGACCTGCTCGCACAGGTGCGTCGAGCCGGTGGCCATGAGCTGGATCCGGTCCTTCGGCCTGAGCGTTCCGTCCTTGACGCGCACCAGCATGACCACGCCGACGTAGTTGTCAAACCACGAGTCGATGATCAGCGCCTTGAGCGGCGCCGCCGGGTCGCCCTCGGGCGGCGGGATATGGTGGATGACCGCCTCGATGATGTCCTCGACGCCCTCGCCGGTTTTGGCGCTGGCGCGCACCGCGTCCTTCGCGTGGATGCCGATGACATCCTCGATCTCGGCGATCGCCTGCTCGGGGTGGGCCGACGGCAGGTCGATCTTGTTCAGCACCGGCACGACCTCGACGCCGAGTTCGATCGCGGTGTAGCAGTTCGCCACCGTCTGCGCCTCGACGCCCTGGGAGGCGTCCACCACCAGCAGCGCGCCCTCGCAGGCGGATAGCGACCGGCTGACCTCGTAGGAGAAGTCCACGTGGCCGGGCGTGTCGATCAGGTTCAGGTTGTAGTTCCGGCCGTCGCGCGCCCGGTAGCGCAGGGAGGCCGTCTGCGCCTTGATCGTGATGCCGCGCTCGCGTTCCAGGTCCATCGAGTCCAGGACCTGCTCGGACATCTCCCGGTCAGACAACCCGCCGCACAAGTGAATGATGCGATCGGCCAGCGTCGATTTGCCGTGGTCGATATGGGCGATGATCGAGAAGTTGCGGATGTGCTCCATGCGGGGCAACAAAAAAGGTGCCCTACGGCACCCCGAGCGCTACGGAAGCCGGGGATTCTATCGGATTTGGACGAATTGGGCACGCACCGCGGCAGCATCGAGGACGAAATGACACAATTCCCGGCCGTCGGCGGCGAGCACCGGGATCAGCTCGCCGTAGCGGGCGCAGAGTGCCGGATCGCCGCCGATGTCGACCTCGTGCACTTCAAATCCCAGCTCAGCTTCCAGCGGCGCCAGCGCCGCGCGCATGCGCTCGCAGAGATGGCAGCCGGCGCGGCCGTAGAGCGTGAGCCGCGGCCGCGCGCTCACCCCTGCTTGTCCGCGCCCTTCAGGGTGATGAAGCTCTGGTTTTCGCCGCGCCGGATGAGCAGCGTGACGTTGGTACCCTTTTCGAACTGGGCGGCGAGCTTGTTGAACTGCTCCACCGACTTGACCTCGTTGGTGACGCCCTTGACGATCACCGCCAGGATGATGTCGCCGGCCCGCAGGTCGGCCCGGGAACCGTTGGCGCGCACCTCCTCCACCAGGACGCCGCCGGCTACCTTCAATTCCTTGCGCTGCTCGGGCGTCAGCTCGCTGAGCACCAGCCCGAGGCGGTTCGCGGCGACCTCCGGCGCGGCCTTCTTCTGCGTCCGGCCGGCCACCTTGTCGTCCGGGATCTCGCCGACGGTGACCGTCAGGTCCCGGGTCGAGCCCTTGCGCCAGACCTGCACGCCCGCCTTCGAGCCCGGCCTGGTGTTGCCGACGATGCGCGGCAGGTCGCTCGATGCCCCGACCGGCTTGCCGTCGAACTTCAGGATGACGTCGCCCGCTTCGATGCCCGCCTTCTCCGCCGGGCCGCCCTTCTCCACCGAGTTGACCAGCGCGCCAGCCGCCTTGGCCAGTCCGAACGAATCGGCCAGCTCCTTGGTCACCTCCTGGATCACTACGCCGATACGGCCGCGGGTGACCTTGCCCGAGGTGCGCAACTGCTGCTGGATCTCCATCGCGACGTCGATCGGGATGGCGAACGACAGGCCCATGAATCCGCCCGTGCGGCTGTATATCTGGGAATTGATGCCCACCACCTCGCCCTTCATGTTGAACAGCGGCCCGCCCGAATTGCCCGGATTGATCGCCACGTCGGTCTGGATGAAGGGAACGAAGTTCTCCTGCGGCAGCGAGCGGCCCTTGGCGCTGACGATGCCGGCAGTCACCGAATTCTCGAAGCCGAAGGGCGAGCCGATCGCCACCACCCACTCGCCGACCCGCAGCTTCGACGGGTCGCCCAGCCTCACCGTGGGCAGGCCGCTTGCCTCGATCTTGATCAGTGCGATGTCGGTGCGCTTGTCCGTGCCGATCACCTTGGCCTTGAACTCGCGCTTGTCATTGAGCTTGACCAGGATCTCCTCGGCCGATTCGACCACGTGCGCGTTGGTCAGGAGATAGCCGTCCGGGCTGACGATGAAGCCCGAACCCAGCGACTTGGTCTCGAAATCGCGCGGCGTGCCGGGCTGCTGTCGCGGGATGAAGCGCTTGAAGAACTCGAACATCGGGTCGTCTTCGTCCAAGGGCAGCTGCGGCAGGCTGCGGCCTCCGTGAACGACCTGCGTGGTGCTGATGTTGGCCACGGCGGCGCCCTGCTTCTCCACCAGATCGGTGAAGTCCGGCAGTTCGCGCATTTGCGCGTGAGCGGGCGCGGCCAGCGTCAAGGCCAGGGCGAAGGCAAGGAGTAAGCGTTGGAATCTCATGGTGTGGATAGGTCCATGTCGTCTGGATTGTTCGATTGGGCGCGCCGGGCCAGGACAGGCAGCAGCGCGCCCCTGCGCCGTTCGCGGCGCTGGAACCAGGCGATCGCCGCCACCGCCGCGCTCAGCCCGAGCGCGCCGCCCGCGAGCGCCGCCGTGTCTCCGGCACCGGGCGTCAAGGTCATGCCGAGGAAAGCGCCGGCCACCAGCGCCGCGACCGGCAGCAGATACACCATCAGCGCGACCCGCAACATGTCGCGCTCGCCGAGCCGGACCACCACCCGGTCGCCCACCCGTGCCTGGATGGTATTCGGCACCCGGAAGCTCGTGCACGTCGGACCGAAGGCCTGGGCCAGGACGCTGCCGCGGCAGCCGCCGGGCTCGTCGCAGCGGCCGCATCCGCCGCCGCCGGGCGCACCGACTTGGATCACCGCGTGCGTCCCGTCGATCCGGGTCACGACCGCCTCGCGCTCCACCTATTGCCCCTTCCTCGGTTCGATGCTGTCACCCAGCGTTTTCAGGGTCTGCGGCGGCACCTCGCCGACCAGGATCAAACCGTAGTCGCCCACGATGCGCTTGTAGACGCTCATCGCGCCGGTGCTGAACATTCCGGGCTGGGGCCGTTCGCGCTTGCCGGCGAGCGGCTCGATGAATACCGAGATCGCCGCCAGTCCATCCGAGAAAACGTACTGCGTGGTCATCGGTTGACCGTCCTGCAGTTGCCGCTTCATGCCGGGGCTGCGGGTGAATCCGGGCAATTCGGCGCGAAACACCCAGGCCGCGTCGTCCGCCCCGGACTCCATCGTGCGCGCCCGGTGCACCTGCCAAGCCTGCGGCGCGGCATCGAACCGCGGCTTGAGCATCTGCTTGTCGATCGCGCCGCCGATCTGCAGTTGCGTGAAATAGAACTGCTCGATCGCCTCGTTGCGCTCGTTGACCATGCGCGCCCGCAAGAGCAGGCCGGTGCCCGTATCCGCCCAGAGCATGTGGCCGTAGCGCAGGCTGTCCTTGGGCTCGAGGATGACCTGCCGGGCCTCGAAGCCGGCCACGCGGCTCAGGTCGCCCATGCGGATTCGGTAGTGTTTCGACAGATCCGACAGAGAGGCCGGAAGCCGCGCCGGAAAGGCCTTGCGGCCTTCCTGGCGCTCGACGATGACCATGCGCTCCTCAGGCAGGAAGCAGCGCACCTCGTCGTTCATCCGTATCACTTCCCGGGGGCTGCCGTCGAGCACCTCCAGCTTTTCGCGCTGGCCGGCGCCGTCGACCAGATGCGTGATGCGCGAGGTCTCGGTCTGTCCGCCACTCTGATACACGAAGGTGCCGCTGTAGTTCAGGCGCTGGGCGGCGGCGGCGATGCGCTCGAGCCAGGAGACCGCGGCCGAATCCTGCTCGGCCCAAGCGGGCGCAAGCGCGCCGCCCGCGAGGGCGATGAACAGGAACAACCGTCTCATCGGGCGGAGCCTTCGCGCGAATCCGATACCGTGCGGACGTACTGCGCCACGCCGCGTATGCCGGCGCCCGGGGAGTGGCCCTGATGGGCGAACAGGTAGGGCTTGACCTGCGACGGGGATGCCAGCGCCGCGGCCTCGGCGGGTACGGCCGGTTCGGGAGACCTGGCGAGCTGGGCCGGCGCTGGCACGGCGGGCGGACCCAGGGTCGCCACCTGGGCCACCTGGGTCAACTGAGGCGAATTGACCGAGAGCGCCAGCCACGCCACCACCGCCACGCCCACCACCGAGGCGGCGAGCGCCAGCGCATGGCGCAGCGGACCGTGGCGGCTGGTTCGCGCGATGGCGGCCGGCGCAAGCACGGTGGGCTCGTCCGCCAGACGGGCCATGACCCGGTCCGCCAGACGGACCCCGACGTTCGGCACGCCGCGCAGGGCGTCGCCGATCAGCTGATACTCTTCCCAGGTCCTGCGCAGCGCCGGATCGCGAGTCAGCGTTTCAAGGGGGCCGTTCCGGGAGCCAGCCTCAAGCTCGCCATCCATGAATGCGGAAAGGTCGGCTTTCATCTCCTGCTTCACCACCGTTGGTCCGGGCGCGTGTCCAGCAGCGGCCGCAACCGCTCCGCCACCGCCTCGCGCGCCCTGAATATGCGCGAGCGCACCGTTCCGATCGGACACTCCATGATCGTCGCGATCTCTTCGTAGGACAGGCCCTCGATCTCGCGCAGCATGATGGCCGTCCTCAGTTCCTCGGGGAGCGCTTCCATCGCGGCATTCACCGTCTCGCCGATCTGCTTGGTAAGCAGCAGGTGCTCCGGCGTGTTGATGTCGCGCAGTTGCTCGCCCTCCTCGTAGCCCTCGGCTTCCTCCGAGTCCACCTCTGTCGCGGTCGGCGCGCGCCTGCCCTGGGATACCAGGTAGTTCTTCGCAGTATTCACGCCGATCCGGTACAGCCAGGTATAAAACGCACTGTCACCCCGAAAACTCGGCAAGGCCCGGTAGGCCTTGACGAAGGCTTCCTGCGTGACGTCTTCCACTTCCGCCGGATCGCGGATCAGCCGCGACAAGAGGCGATTCAGCTTCCTCTGGTACTTGGAAACGAGGAGCCCGAATGCCTGCTTGTCGCCGTTCTGCGCGCGCTCGACCAGGGCCTGGTCAACTTCGCGATCTCCCATGGGGCTGACAGCTCTTCTTTATCGGTTATCGGGTCGCCGCCCGGTCCGGGCGACACGCGCCAAGTATAACCGACCCCGTCTTGCGGCAGAGCGAACGTTCCAGCGACATAGCCAGAGACTGCAGGACGTGGAGATGGTTCAGTTTCCAGCGGGGTTATTCGCGGCAAGCGCGGCGCGGCGCCCCGGTGGGCCGTGCTATAGTCGGCCGGTCATGGCATCTGCGGGCGCGGTTCAGGATTTCGACGTACTGGTGATCGGCAGCGGCCTGGCCGGCCAATCGCTGGCCCTGCGGGTCGCCGACCGCATGCGCGTGGCGCTGGTCACCAAGCGACGGCTGGAGGACTCGGCCTCGGCCTGGGCCCAGGGCGGCATCGCCGCGGTGCTCGACAGCGCCGACTCGGTCGAATCCCACATTCGCGACACCCTGACCGCCGGCGCCGGCCTGTGCGATCCGGTCGCCACCCGCTACGTGGTCGAGCGCGGGCGCGCGGCGATCGAGTGGCTGCTTTCCCAGGGCGTCCCCTTCACGCGGGACCAGCACGCCGAGTTCGGCTACCACCTCACCCGCGAGGGCGGCCACAGCCATCGCCGGGTGATCCACGCCGCCGACGCCACCGGCTCCGCGGTGCAGGAGACCCTGGCACAGCAGATCCGGCGCCATCCGAACATCCGGGTGCTGGAAAACCACATCGGCGTGGACCTGATCGTCGGACGCAAGGTCGGGCGCCCGCAGTCCGGCTGCCTGGGCGCCTACGTGTTCGACATCGAGGGCGACCGGGTGATGACGATGGCCGCCGGCCGGACGGTTCTCGCCACCGGCGGGGCCGGCAAGGTGTATCTCTACACCACCAATCCGGACACGGCCACCGGCGACGGCATCGCCATGGCGTGGCGCGCCGGTTGCCGGGTGGCGAACATGGAATTCATCCAGTTCCATCCGACCTGCCTCTACCATCCGCACGCCAAGTCCTTCCTGATCTCCGAGGCCCTGCGCGGCGAGGGCGGCATTCTGCGCCTGGCCGACGGCACCCGCTTCATGCCGGACCACGACCCGCGGGCCGAACTGGCCCCACGCGACGTCGTCGCCCGCGCGATCGACTTCGAGATGAAGAAGCGCGGCCACGACTGCGTTTACCTGGACATGACGCACAAGCCGGCCGCCTTCCTGACCGAGCACTTCCCGAACATCCACGCCCGCTGCCTGGAACTCGGGATCGACATCGCCCGCCAGCCGATTCCGGTGGTTCCCGCCGCCCATTACACCTGCGGCGGCGTGCTCGCCGACCTGCACGCCCGCACCGACATCGACGGGCTGTATGCCGTGGGCGAGACCGCCTGCAGCGGCCTGCACGGCGCCAACCGCCTGGCGAGCAATTCGCTTCTCGAATGCCTGGTATTCGCCGAAGCGGCCGCTGCCGATATCGCCAAGCGGTCCACGCCCGCGCCGTCCGGCCTGCCGCCCTGGGACGAGAGCCGGGTCACCGACGCCGACGAGGAGATCGTCATCTCGCACAACTGGGACGAGCTGCGGCGCTTCATGTGGGACTACGTCGGCATCGTGCGCACGAACAAGCGCCTGAAGCGTGCCGAGAGCCGGATCCGCCTGCTGACCCGGGAGATCGATGAGTACTACGCCAATTTCCGGGTCAGCAATGATCTGATCGAACTGCGCAACCTCGTGGTTTCGGCGGACCTGATCGTGCGCAGCGCGCTGCGGCGCAGGGAAAGCCGCGGGCTGCACTTCAGCCGGGACTACCCGGACATGCTGCCGCAGGCGCGCAATACCCTGGTGCGCGGAAAGCTCAGCGGCCGGCTTCGGCGCTGAACCCGGCGCGGAACCGCATCCACACCCGGAGGCGGCGCAGGTCGTCCGGGTCCGCGCCGTCGGGCGCGACAACCACGCTCCTGGGCCAGCGGTGGCCGGCTTCGGTAAGCAGCGCGACCGTCAGAAACCCGAGCACGGAACTCGCCGGATGCACCCCCGCCAGGCGCGAACTGCCGTCCCTGAAATCCAGGTTCACGGTGCCATCGTCGCGCAGCCGCAGGCCAACGACCGAACAGCGGGCACGCAGCAGGGCGTGGCGCCGCATCCCGTGCCAGAGGGAGATTCCGAGCCCGACCGCGGTGCAGGCCACCGCCCAGCCGGGCAGCGCGCTCGCCAGCAGACCGCCGAGGGCGGCCGCGTGCGATGCGACCAGCGCGGCGGACAGGATCGCGGAAGGACGCAGCGCGACCTGGATTTCCACCGTCGCGCCGCCCGCCCGCAGGAAGCGCTCAGATGCGCCTGAAGACCAGGGTCGAGTTCGTGCCGCCGAAACCGAAGGCGTTGGACAGCGCGATGTCGATCTTCATCGGGCGCGCCTGGTTCGGCACGTAGTCCAGGTCGCACTGCGGATCGCGCTCGTTCAGGTTGATCGTCGGCGGCGCGGTCTGGTGGTGGATCGCCAGCGTGGCGAAGACCGCCTCGACGCCCCCGGCCGCGCCGAGCAGGTGGCCGGTCATGGACTTGGTGGAACTCACCGCCAGCCGCTTCGCGTGATCGCCGAAGCAGCGCTTCACCGCCAGCGTCTCGGCCAGGTCGCCCAGCGGCGTGGACGTACCATGCGCGTTGATGTAATCGACCGCGTCCGCTGACACGCGCGCGTTGCGCAGGGCCGCCTGCATGCTGCGGGCCGCGCCCTCGCCGTCCTCGGCCGGCGCGGTGATGTGGTACGCGTCAGAACTCATGCCGTAGCCGGCCAGTTCTGCGTAGATGTTTGCGCCGCGGGCCTTGGCGTGCTCGTACTCCTCGAGCACCAGCACGCCCGCGCCCTCGCCGAGCACGAAGCCGTCGCGGCCGGTATCCCAGGGACGGCTCGCCCCCGCAGGATCGTCGTTGCGGGTGGACATGGCCTTGGCGGCGCAGAAGCCGCCGACGCCAAGCGGGCTCACCGTCGATTCGGCACCGCCGGCTATCATGATGTCGGCATCGCCGTACTCGATCAGCCGCTGCGCCTCGCCGATCGAGTGGTTCGAGGTGGCGCAGGCGCTCACCGTGGCGAAGTTCGGCCCCTTGAGCCCGTAGTTGATCGACAGGATGCCGGAAACCATGTTGATGATCGAACCGGGGACGAAGAATGGCGAGATCTTGCGAGGCCCGCCGCCGGCGTAGGCGACATACGTCTCCTCGATCATCGGCAGACCGCCGATGCCCGAGCCGATGCACACGCCGATGCGCTCGGCGTTTTCCGGCCGCACACCGATGCCGGCATCCTTCAGGGCGTCCATCGCGGCGGCCAGGCCGTAATGGATGAAGGCGTCGTAGCGACGCGCTTCCTTGGGCGACAGGTAGGCCGCCAGGTCGAAGCCCTTCACCTCGCCGGCGATCTGCGTGGGGAACCCCGCCGCGTCGAAGCGGGTGATCCGCGTAATGCCGGAGCGCCCGCTGACGATGCTGTCCCAGGCCTCGACCACGGAATTGCCGACCGGGGAGATGATCCCCAGGCCGGTGATGACGACTCTGCGCTGCGCCATCTGTCGCTCCGGCCCGAGATCAGGCTTTCTTGAGGTGCCCGTTGATGTAGTCGATCGCCTGCTGCACCGTGGTGATCTTCTCGGCCTCCTCGTCGGGGATCTCGCACTCGAACTCCTCCTCGAGGGCCATCACCAGTTCGACGGTATCCAGGGAATCCGCGCCCAGATCGTCCACGAACGAGGACTCGTTCTTGATCTCGGACTCGTTCACGCCAAGTTGCTCGGCGACGATCTTCCTGACGCGTTGTTCGATGTTCTCCATGTCGGCTCCTTCCCTCACCAGCGCGTGGTATAAAAAAACCGCCGCATTCTATCAGAATCGCCCCAAGCGGCCAAAGGCGACTGCCGCGCGACGCGCAGCTAACTCATGTACATCCCGCCGTTGACGTGCAGCGTCACGCCGGTCACGTAACTCGCTTGCGGCGAGGCCAGGAAGGCGACCGCCGCGGCGATCTCCTCCGAGCGGCCGAGGCGTCCCAGCGGAATCTGCCCCAGAAGGGCGTCGCGCTGCGCGTCGTTCAATGCTTTCGTCATGTCGGTGTCGATGAAGCCGGGTGCCACGCAGTTGACCGTGATGTTGCGGCTGCCCAGTTCCCGCGCCAGGGCGCGGGTCATGCCCTCGACGCCCGCCTTGGCCGCGGCGTAGTTAGCCTGCCCCGGATTGCCCGAACTGCCGACCACCGAGGTGATGCTCACGATGCGGCCGTAGCGCGCTTTCATCATGCCGCGCATCACCGCGCGCGACATGCGGAACACCGCCTTGAGGTTGGTATCCAGGACCGCGTCCCACTCCTCGTCCTTCATGCGCAGGGCGATGTTGTCGCGGGTGATGCCGGCGTTGTTCACCAGGATCGCCACCGGCCCGAAGCGCTTCTCGACCTCGACCAGCAGCGCGTCGCAGGCCGGCGCGTCGTTCACGTTCAGCACCGCGCCGAGGCCGTTCGCGTGTGCGGCGTCCAGCACCTGCTGTATGCCCGCGGCGCCCTCGGCCGAGGTGGCGGTGCCGACCACGGTCGCGCCCTGCGCGGCAAGTTCCAGGGCGATCGCCCTGCCGATACCGCGGCTCGCGCCGGTGACCAGGGCGACCTGCCCCTTCAAGGTGTCGGGCCTGCTCATTTCGCCTCCGTCAACGCCTGTTCCAGGGATGCCGCATCGGCCAGCGCCGCGCCCTGCAGCGCGCCGTCGATGCGCTTGGTCAGCCCGGCCAGCACCTTGCCCGGACCGCACTCGTAGACGTGGCTCACGCCCAGCGCCGCCATCGCGCGTACGGTTTCCACCCAGCGCACCGGCGAGGCGGCCTGGCGCACCAGCGCGTCGCGGATCTCCCCGGGATCTTCGCAGGCGCGCACGTCGGCGTTGTTCAGCACCGGCACCGATGGGCGGCGGATGTCCACCGTAGCCAGCCTCTCGCGCAGGCGGTCGGCTGCCGGCCTCATCAGGGAGCAATGAAAGGGCGCGCTGACCGGCAGCATCACCGCCCGCTTGGCGCCGCGCGCCTTCGCGGCTTCGGCCGCGCGCGCCACCGCCGCGGCGTGGCCGGCGATGACGGTCTGGCCGGGGCCGTTGAAGTTCACCGCCTCGACCACCTGGCCCTGGGCGGCCTCTGCGCAGGCCGCGCGTATCGAATCGTCGTCCAGACCCAGGATGGCGGCCATGGCGCCCTCGCCCTTCGGCACCGCCTCCTGCATCGCCTGGGCGCGGAACCGGACCAGCGGCACCGCGTCGCCGAAGGCGAGCGCCCCGGCAGCCACCAGCGCGGTGTATTCGCCCAGGCTGTGCCCGGCCACCACCGCGGGCATCGGGCCGCCGCGATCCTGCCAGGCCCGCCATACCGCCACGCCGGCGGTTAGCATCACCGGCTGGGTATTCACCGTCTGGCTCAGCGCCTCGGCCGGGCCCTCGCTGACCATCCGCCAGAGGTCGTCCCCGAGGGCCGCGGAGGCCTCGTCGAAGGTGCGGCGGATCGCCGGCGCCTCGCCGTAGGCCTGCATCATGCCGACCGCCTGGGATCCCTGGCCGGGGAAGACCAATGCAAACTTCATCGCTTTCGCCCCTTTTAGAACCTGAGCAGCACGGCGCCCCAGGTGAAGCCGCCGCCCACGCCTTCGAGCAGCAGGTTCTGGCCGCGCGCGATCCGCCCCTGGCGTGCCGCCGCGTCCAGCGCCAGCGGCACCGAGGCGGCCGAGGTGTTGCCGTGGTCGGCCACCGTGACCACCACCTTGTCCATCGACAGTCCGAGCTTGCGCGCGGTGGCCTGCAGGATGCGCACGTTCGCCTGGTGCGGCACCAGCCAATCCACCTGTGCCGCCGCCAGCCCGGTCTGGGCCAGCACCTCTTCGGCGACCTCGGCGAGAACCTTGACCGCGAACTTGAACACGGCCTGTCCGTCCATCCTCAAAAGCGGCGTGCCGACCACGTGACCGCCGGCCACGCCGCCCGGCACGCACAGGATGTCCGCATAGCTTCCGTCTGCGTGCAGCGCCGTGCCGAGAATGCCCGGCTCCTTCGCGGCCTCGACGATGACGGCCCCGGCCCCGTCGCCGAACAGCACGCAGGTCGAGCGATCGTTCCAGTCCAGGATGCGCGAGAAGACTTCCGCGCCGACCACCAGTGCGCATCGGTGACTGCCCGAGCGGATGAACTTCTCGGCCACCGCCAGCGCATAGACGAATCCGCTGCACACCGCCTGCACGTCCATGGCTGCGCCGCCATTGCGGATGCCGAGTTTGGCCTGCAGCAACGCGGCGGTGCTGGGGAACACGTAGTCCGGCGTCGAGGTCGCCAGGACGATCAGGTCGATCCTGTCGGCGACGATCCCCGCATTGGCTATCGCGGCGCGGCTCGCCTCCAGGGCGAGATCGCTGCAGCTCTGGTCCTCGCCGGCGAAATACCGGTAGCGGATTCCCGTGCGCTCGACGATCCACTCGTCCGAGGTGTTCACGCCGCGGGCCACCAGGTCGTGGTTGGAAATCGGCTGTCCGGGCAGATACCCGCCGATGCCGGTGATTCGTGCGTAACTCATGCTGCCGCCGTTGCCAGGTTGGCCATGCGCGCGCTGATGCGCTCGAGCAGGTTGTTGCGCGCCTCCTCGGCGGCGCGGTGGATCGCGGTTTCGAAGGCCATCGCGTCCGCCGAGCCGTGGCTCTTCACCACGATGCCGCGCAGGCCGAGCAGGCTGGCGCCGTTGTAGCGGCGCGGGTCGATGCGCTTCTTGAAGGACCTGAGCGCCGGCATCGCCACCAGCGCGGCCACCCGCGAGAAGAGGTTCCTGCGGAACTCGTCCTTCAGGAACGAGCCGAGCATCTGCGCCAGGCCCTCGGTGGTCGTGAGCGCAATGTTGCCGACGAAGCCGTCGCACACGACCACGTCGGTGGTGCCGCGATAGATGTCGGTCCCCTCGACGTTGCCGTGAAAATTGAGCCCGCTCTGGCGCAATAGTTCGCCGGCGCGCCTCACCACCTCGTTGCCCTTGATCTCTTCTTCCCCGATGTTGAGCAGGCCGACCGTCGGCCGCTCCTTGTGCTCCACCGCCGCCACCAGCATGGCACCCATGATGCCGAACTGGAGCAGATGCTCGGGCGCGCACTCGGCGTTTGCGCCGAGGTCGAGCATCAGGGTCTCGCCCTTCATCGTCGGCAGCGAGGTGGCGATCGCCGGCCGGTCGATGCCCGGCAGCGTCCCGAGCACAATGGTCGAGATCGCCATCAGCGCGCCGGTGTTGCCCGCGGACACCGCGGCCTGGGCGGTGCCGGCCTTGACCAGGTCGATCGAAACCCTCATCGACGAGTCGCGCTTGCCGCGCAGCGCCGCCCGCGGCTTTTCGTGCATTTCCACGACTTGGCTGGCGTGCTGCAGGCGCAGCCTGTCGCCGAAGCGCTGGCGCTGCGCCGACATCAGCGGCTCGACGACTTCCTGCTGGCCGACCAGGATCGCCGAGGCGTCCGCGTCCTTCTCCAGGAAATGCAGCGTCGCCGGGACGGTGACTGCCGGGCCGTGGTCACCGCCCATGCAGTCGATCGCGATTGTAAACGCCATCGGCGCGTCGGCCGGACGTCGTCGGGTGGGAACTTGCCGCCGTCTCGTGCCGGGCGGTCGGCTCAGTCGCCCTTGGTCTTGACGACCTTCTTGCCGCGGTAGTAGCCGTTCGGGCTGATGTGATGGCGCAGGTGGACTTCGCCGGTGGTCGCTTCCACCGCCAGCGGGGGATTGGCGAGGAAGTCGTGGGCCCGGTGCATGCCGCGCTTGGACGGCGACTTCTTGTTCTGCTGAACTGCCATTGTCTCTTGCTCCTGTGGTTCGGTCTCGTCTAATGGCGCGTGGCCTTCAGGCCCGCGAGTGCCGCGAACGGCAACGCATCTGCGTGCTTCGGCGCGGCAGCCAGCTGCGCGCAATCTTCGTGCCGCGGCGCGATCGGCAGCGCGAGCAGGACGTCGTCCTCGACCAGCGTCCACAGATCCATCGCCTTGTTCGCCTCGATCGCGTCGAAGCGGTCTTCTTCCAGCTCGTCGTCCGGCCAGTCCTGGCCTGCCTCCACCAGCAGGAAGCGGCTGTTCAGGTCGATCGGGAATTCCATCGGTTCCAGGCAGCGCTGGCATCGCAGCCGCAGCACGCCCCGAACGGCGAGATCGAGAAACAGCTCCCTGTCGACCGCCACGCCGGTCACCGCGTAGTGCAGCGTTCCGGTACGCTCAGCGAGCACGTCATCCAGCCGCCTCAGGCCTGCCAGATCAACCTCGCCTTCCAGCCGACCGCCCTCTCTGGCGAACGCGGCGCTGTCGATCACATGGCCCGGTTGCGGCATAAGCGCGCGATGTTATTATGAAGCGCGTCGCGTGTCAAAAAGCCCGCGACCACAGCCCGCCGCAACCCTGCCGCAACGACCCGCGGCGCATTCGGCCCATCTCATGAATTCTTCAGACCCGCAACTGGTACTCGCCTCCACCTCGCCGTACCGGCGCGAGTTGTTGCAACGGCTCGGCCTGCCCTTCGAGGTCGCCAGCCCGGACGTCGACGAGTCGCCGCTGCCCGGAGAATCGCCGGCGGCGACCGCGGACCGCCTGGCCGAGGCCAAGGCCCGCACCGTAGCGCCGCACTTCCCGCGCGCCCTGATCATCGGCAGCGACCAGGTCGCGCACCTGGACGGCCGGGTGTTCGGCAAGCCCGGCACCCGCGAACGGGCCGTCGAGCAGCTCGCCGCCCAGAGCGCGCGCACGGTGACCTTCTATACCGCGTTGTGCCTGTACAACTGCGCGGCCGATCGCACCCAGGTGCTCGGCGTCCCGGTGGAGGTCCGCTTCCGCCGGCTGGGCGAGGAGGACATCCGGCGCTATCTCGACCGGGAAGCCGCGCTGAACTGCGCCGGCAGCGCGCGCTACGAGGGACTCGGCATCAGCCTGATCGAGTCGATCCGCGGCGACGACCCGAACGCCCTGATCGGCCTGCCGCTGATCGCGCTCTGCGACATGCTGCGCCGGGAAGGCGTGGCCCTGCCCTGAACGGGCGGCGCGTTTCCGCCGCTGCGCCGGAGATGACCGCCGGACGCCTCTTCCTGATTCCGGCCAGCCTGGGCGGCGGGCCGTGGCAGGCCACCGTTCCCCCGCTGATGCGCGAGGCGGTCTGCGGCCTGGACTACTTCATTGCCGAGAACGCGCGCAGCGCCCGGGCCGAGCTGAAGCGTCTCGGCGTCACCCGCCCGCTTCAGTCGATCGAAATCCGCGAGATTCCCAGGGACACCAGGGTCCCGGCCGCCGGTGAGCTGCTCGCCCCGGTTCGCGAGGGGCGTTGCGCCGGGCTGATCTCGGAAGCCGGCTGCCCGGCGGTCGCCGATCCGGGCGCCGAGCTGGTCCGGCTCGCCCACCAGGACGGCATCCGGGTCGTTCCGCTGGTCGGCCCCTCCTCCATCCTGCTCGCCCTGATGGCCTCGGGCCTGAACGGCCAGCGCTTCGCCTTCCACGGCTACCTGCCGATCCCGGAAGCCGCGCGCCGCGCCGCGATCGCCGATCTCGAGGCCGAGTCGCGCCGGCGCGGCCAGACCCAGGTGTTCATCGAGACGCCCTACCGCAATGCGGCGCTGTTCCGCACCCTGATCGAGACCTGCGCTGGCGCGACGCTGCTCTGCGTGGCAACCGAAATCACGCTCGAAAGCGAACGTATTTCGACGCGCAGCATCGCCGAGTGGAAGCGCAATCCGCCGCCCGAGATCGAGCGGCGTCCTACCGTGTTTCTGCTGCTGGCAGGCCCGCTCAGCGCAGGCTGATCCCGGCAAGCAGGCCGTTCAGGGTCTCGCCCATCTGGGTACCGAGGTGCTTGACCAGCCGGTCGGCCAGGCTCTCGGTGGTGGTGAAGTCCTTCAGCGTCTCCGCCTTGACCACGTCCCGGGCCACCTGCGCCACGTTGCCCAGGTCGTCCGCCAGACCGAGTTCTACTGCGCGCTGTCCGGTCCACATCAGGCCGCTGAACAGCTCCGGCGATTCCTTAAGGCGCTTGCCGCGGCCCTGGCGGACCACCTCGATGAACTGCTGGTGGACGTCGCCGAGCAGCACCCTGGCGTGTTCGAGCTGCTTCGCGTCCTGCGGCGAGAAAGGATCGAGGAAGCCCTTGTTCTCTCCGGCGGTGAGCAGGCGCCGCTCGACGCCGAGCTTGTCCATGGCGCCGGTGAAGCCGAAGCTGTCCATCAGCACGCCGATCGAACCGACGATGCTGGCCTTGTCCACGAAGATCCGGTCGGTGGCGGCCGCCACGTAATAGCCGCCCGAGGCACACAGGTCCTCGACCACCGCGTAGATCGGGATGTCCGGATACTTTCCGCGCAGCCGCCGGATCTCGTCGTTGATCATGCCGGACTGCACCGGGCTGCCGCCGGGGCTGTTGATGCGCAGCACCACCCCGCGCGTGTGCTTGTCCTCGAAAGCCTTGCGCAGCGCCTTGTTCACGTTCTCGGCGCTGGCGAGCGAGGTCTGCGAAATCACCCCATCGACATCGATCACCGCGGTGTGCGGCTTGCCGTCCGCCAGCTTCTCGGTCGGATCCTCCCAGTCGACAACCAGCGCCAGCAGCACGACCAGATAGATGAAGCCGAGCAGCTTGAAAAATATGCTCCAGCGCCGCCGGCGCTTCTGCTCGGCGATCGATTCCAGCGCGATCCGCTCCAGGATGCTGCGCTCCCAGTTCTTTTCGTTCGTGTCCATCCCGTGTTATCCCTGCAATGTTACGAAAATCTCGCCCTCTTCCTCGACGACCGGCAGCGGCACCAGGTTCGCTCCCCTGCAGGGACCGCCCGCGCAGGATCCGTCGTCCGGCCGATAAAGGGCACCGTGCGTGGCGCAGATAAGGAAGGCGCCGGACTCGTCGAAGAAGCGTCCCGGCATCCAGTCCAGTTCCACCCCGACGTGGGCACACCGGTTCAAGTAGGCGCGCACCCGGCCACGGTGTCGGATCGCGAACGCCGGCACGAGTTCCCCCTGCCAGCGCTGCTCGAAGCGCACGCCGGCGCCGCCGTCGACCAGGTCCCCGCTGCGGCAGATCAGGCGTTTTCCCGTATCCATGCGGCGAGTTCGACGAAGCTGCCGGCGCAGGCCACCGGGCGTTCCGCCAGCAGCGCGGTCTCCGGGTGGGCGCCGAAGGAAACCGCCAGGCCGTCGACCCCGGCATTGCGCGCCATCTGCAGGTCGTGGGTGGTGTCGCCGACCATCAGCACCGCGCCGCGGTCGACTTCCAGCGCTTCCATGATCTCCAGCAGCATCGCCGGATGCGGCTTAGAAAAGCACTCGTCGGCGCAGCGCGTGGCGTGAAACAACTCCCCGAGTCCGCTGTGGGCCAGCGCCCGCTGCAGCCCCTGCCGGCTCTTGCCGGTCGCTACCGCCAGCCTGCGACCCTCGGCGTGCAGGTCGGCCACCAGTTCGCGCGCGCCCGGAAAGAGCGACAACTCGGCGTCCCGGCTCAGGTAATGATGCCGGTAGCGCTCCGCCAGCCTGCCGTAGTCCCGCGCAGGCAGGTTCGGCAGCGCGCTGCGGATCGCGTCCTGCAGGCCCAGCCCGATGATGTGCCTGGCCCGCTCCTCGCTCGGCGGCTCGATGCCCAGGTCCCGGCAGGCAGCCATGATCGCGGCCACGATGGCGGCGGCCGAATCCATCAGCGTGCCGTCCCAGTCGAAGACGATCAGCTCATAGCGTGCCATGGTCGCGGTTCTCGGTGCGGTCGAGCAGATCCAGATGTTGGC
>DATMWM010000007.1:0-2934 GCA_035562535.1 Rhodocyclaceae bacterium
GTGCAGACAAATTCCGCCCCCTTGGGGGTGATCGCCCGATGGTAGGCGGCGGCGCCAGCGCCCCAACCATGGCAGAAGGCCACGGCGGTGGCGTAATCGGGCGCCGACGGCTGGGTGTCGCAAACCGCCACCAGGTCGGCGGCGTTGCGCACCTGATACTGGTCGTTGCTGGCCGCATGGGCCGAAACCGCCGCGAACAGGGCCGCGGCCATTGCTGCACGTTTCACTGCTTTTCTCCTTTTGTTGTGTCCATGGCTGGGGGTGGGACCGCCGCGCGCTTGCCCGGCAGCCCGTGCGTTCGCCACGGACGGAACCGCGAACGCGAAGCTACGCCGGCATTATAGGCGAGTCGCGCCACCCTGGCGGTTCCGTCCCGCCTGCGCGTTCAGAGGCGCTTTTTCACGTCCGCGGCGAAGTCCTCGTAGCGGCGCAGCGGCACCACGTCGATATGCACGTGCTGGCCGTGCTCCTTCATGATCGGCAGGTCCATCAGGATCTGGTCGAGAACGTCCGGGCTGTCGATGTTGACCACCGCCACCACCCGCCGCTGGCCGACGCATTTCCACAGGTCGACCACGGCCCCGGCCTGCTTGGCGCCGATCGCGGCATCGGCCTCGCGGGCCCAGATGGCGTACAGGTCCTTCTGGCTCATCGACGCCGGATACTCCACACGAAAATCCAGAAAATACAGCATTTTTTATCTCCTCCTTGATGTAAAGCATGATTATGACCGGCTGCCCGTTTCGATCCGCCCGGCGATCGCGCGGGCGGCAAAGCATGATGCCACGCCCGCGCGAAACTCGCGCCTCCCGTCGGCCTCGTCCGCCGCGGATCGGGCCCCGGGGCGGCCGGCCGAGCCATGCCGCGCGGTTGAGCCGCCCCGGGGTTTCGGGTAGCCTCGCGCGTATTCCATCCGCCGCAGGCATCCGGGCGCGCCCGGCGGTTCGGGGCACTACCCCGGACCCGGGCACCGATTTCCAAGACCAGGAGAAACCGCATGGCACACCCGCTCGCCGGCAAACCGGCCCCCGCCGAACTGCTCGTCGACGTCGCGGCGCTGGAGCGCGCCTACTTCGACAGGCTGCCCGACGTCGAGCTGCCCGGGCAGCGCGTCGCCTTCGGCACCAGCGGTCACCGCGGCTCGCCGCTGGCCGCCAGCTTCAACGAGGTTCACATCCTGGCCATCACCCAGGCCATCTGCGACTACCGCAAGGCCCAGGGCATCGACGGGCCGCTCTACATGGGCAAGGACTCGCATGCGGTTTCCGCCGACGCCCAGGTGAGCGCGCTCCAGGTTCTGGCCGCCAACGGCGTGCAGACCTGCATCCAGGCCGGCGGCGGCGACACGCCCACGCCGGTGATCTCCCGGGCGATCCTGGCCTACAACCGCGGCCGCACCGCGGGGCTGGCCGACGGCGTGGTAGTCACGCCCTCGCACAACCCGCCGGAGGACGGCGGCTTCAAGTACAACCCGCCGGAGGGCGGCCCGGCGGACACGGCGATCACCCGCTGGATCGAGGACCGCGCCAACGAGCTGCTGCGCGGCAACAACGCCGGGGTGAAGCGCATGGCGGTATCCGACGCCCTGCGCGCGCCGACCACCCATGCCATCGACTTCGTCGGACCCTACGTCGAGGATCTGGCCAGGGTGATCGACATGGACGCAATCAAGGCCGCCGGGCTGCGCATCGGTATCGATCCGCTGGGCGGCTCGGCGCTCGCCTACTGGAAGCCGGTGGCCGAGCGCTACGGCCTGGACATCACCGTGGTCAACCCGAAGACCGACCCGACCTTCGGCTTCATGAGCGTGGATCACGACGGCAAGATCCGCATGGACTGCTCCAGCCCCTACGCCATGGCCGGGCTGGTGGGGCTGAAGGACCGCTTCGACATCGCCTGGGGCAACGACCCGGACGCCGACCGCCACGGCATCGTCACCCGCTCGAGCGGGCTGATGAACCCGAACCACTACCTGGCGGTGGCCATCGACTACCTGTTGCGCCACCGGCCGGACTGGCCGGCCGCCGCCGGCGTGGGCAAGACCCTGGTGAGCAGCACCCTGATCGACCGGGTGGTGGCGGACGCCGGCCGCAGGCTGGTCGAGGTGCCGGTGGGCTTCAAGTGGTTCGCCCCCGGGCTCCACGACGGCTCGCTGTGCTTCGGCGGCGAGGAAAGCGCCGGGGCGAGCTTCCTGCGCCGCGACGGCACGGTGTGGACCACCGACAAGGACGGCCCGCTGCTCGGCCTGCTCGCCGCCGAGATCACCGCCCGCACCGGACGCGACCCGGGCGAGCACTTCGCCGCGCTCGCCACGCGCTTCGGCATGCCCTACTACACCCGCATCGACACGCCGGTCGGCGCCGAGGAGAAGCGCGCGCTCGGCAGGCTGCGGCCCGAGGCGGTGAGCGCCACGGAACTGGCGGGCGAGCCGATCCTGGCCCGGCTCGCCCGGGCGCCGGGCAACGATGCTGCGATCGGCGGCATCAAGGTGGTGACCGAGGGCGGCTGGTTCGCCGCGCGGCCCTCCGGCACCGAGGACGTCTACAAGCTCTACGCCGAGAGCCTGCGCAGCGCCGAGCACCTGGCGCGCATCGTGGAACAGGCCCGGGAGATCGTGGCCGACGCGCTGAAGCGCGTCTGAGCGTCCGCGGCCGGTTGGCAGCCGGGCCGATCTGCTGCACACTCGCGCCGGAACGCGCATCGCCCGGAATCTGCCTGGAGCCTCGCCCGAATGCCTGATCCGACCCGACCGTCCCTGCACCTGGCCGCCGCGCTGCTATTCGCGGCGGCGAGCCTGCCCGCCCCTGCCCAGACCGGCCTGAAGATTCCCCAGGACGCCGGGCAAATGCAGAAGCTGCTCAAGGAACCGGCCGGCGCGGACTGCGCCCGCTGCGGCGTCGTCGTGTCGACGATGACCGAGGCTTCGGCGGGCCC
>DATMWM010000008.1:0-12913 GCA_035562535.1 Rhodocyclaceae bacterium
GGCTGGACGCTGCTCGGGACGCAGGGCGCCCGTTCGTTCGTGGTGGTGGATCCCGCCCTGAAGGGCAATGTGGTCGCGCTCAAGGAAGCGGCGGCGGCCGTCTGCAAGCCGGCGAGCCCGTGCGTCGTGCTCTTCTGGGCCGATGCCAAACAGGCCGCCGCCAAGATGCCGCTCAGCGCGGCGCAGAGCGGCGCGTTGGTCGCTCAATACACCCGCAACCCGACGACCGGGCAGGACCGACTGCTGATGCGCTGCACCGGCACCGAGCAGCCCGGCCAGCAATGCCTGAAATGACGTTTTGCGCGGCTCCCCCGGGGCTCCCGCCGGACCTGCCTGGAGACGGACATGGCTGAGTCCGGCGGTCCCGCCCCGGTGCTGATCCTCGGCATCGGCAACGTCATTCTCACCGACGAGGGCTTCGGCGTGCGCTGCGCCGAGGCCTTCGCCTCGCGCTTCCGCTTTCCCCCGCACGTTTCGGTGGTCGATGGCGGAACGCAGGGGCTGAACCTTCTGTCCCTGGTCGAGGATGCCGCGCGCGTGCTTGTTTTCGATGCGATCAATTTCTCGCTGCCTCCCGCGACGCTGAAGGTGATCGAAGGCGACGAGATTCCACGCTTCGTCAGTTCGGGCAAGCTCAGCCTGCACCAGACCGGGTTCCAGGACCTGCTGGCCTTCGCCTCCCTGCGCGATCGCCTGCCGCCGGAAATCTGCCTAGTCGGCATCCAGCCGGTCAGCCTGGAACTGGGCATCGGCCTGAGCCCCGAGGTGTCGGCGAAAGTCGACGACGCGGTCGGCCTCGGACTGGTCCGGCTCGCGGCCTGGGGCATCCGGCCCGAGCCGGCGCTGCGTTCCGCCGCGCCTCCGGACCCGGCGGCATTGCCCCGCATGGAATTCTGACGACCCAACGGGCTTGCGCGGCCGGGATTTCCGAACTAGATTGAAGCTCCTCGAACCCAACAGGAGCAACGCATGAAAAAGACCTTCGCCACGCTGTTCGCCATGCTGGTGGCGCTCGCCTCGACCTCGGCCTTCGCCTGCCCGGGCGACAAGGCCAAGATGGGCACCAGCGCGGACGGCCAGCAGTCCGTGCCCACCCAGCCGGCCCAGCCGAAGAGCTAGGCGCGCCTGCGTCCGGCCGGAAGGCGGCTACGGCCGCCTTTCTCTTTACTGGACATCCCGTTGCGACCCGGCCGCCGCGCCGGCACCGGCCTTGAGGGCGAATACGGCCTGCATCCGGCCGACCGGCCTGCCTGCGTTGTTGCGCAGTTCGATCTGTGCCCAGTCGGGAGGCAGTCGGTCCTCGTCGACCAGACCGAGTTCAAGCAGCACCGCCGCGGTGGCCACGCGCAGGGCCGCGGCGCTGCCGTCCGAAATCTTGATCGCGATGCCCAGCCGCCGGCTGCGTATGCCGATGGCCTGGACGCCCTCCGCCCCGCCCTTGGCCACCCAGTCGCCGGGAGCGATCCCCATCAGGGCGGCGTCCGGGCGGCACCGGCCGGACACCATTTCCGGCTCGCCGGTCATGGCCTCGAAGATCGCGGCGAGGGCGGCGCCCAGGGCGCCCTCGCGGTCCGCGGCCAGCCGCGCATAGAATCGCGCCAGTGCGGGCAGCGGCATGGCGTGGTTCGGCGCGCCGCAGCCGTCCGTGCCGCTGCGCAGGGCACCGCCCGCGAACTCCGCCGCCAGTGCTGCAATGCGTCGCTGCAGCGGGTGCGCCGGGTCGAGGTAGCCCTCGGTCGGCAAATCATGCAGGCGGCAATAGGCGAGAAATCCGGCGTGCTTGCCCGAGCAGTTGTGGTGCAGGCTGGTCAGCTCGATGTTCGCCGGCGGCGGCACGCCGCAGGCGGCATACCAGACCGGCATGTGGGTGCCGCAGCGCAGGTCCCCGGCAGTGCAGCCGACGCGCGAGAGGATCGCGGCCACGCTGGCGAGATGGCGATCCTCGCCGGAATGGCTGGCGCAGATCAGCGCCAGCTCGCGCCGGTCGAAGCCGAATCGGCCCGGGCCGCCGTCCAGGACGAAGGGCAGCGCCTGCAGCGGCTTGAGCGCCGAGCGGGTGTAGGTCGGCGCGGACGTGTCGCCGGCGAAGCCGAGCAGGCGTCCTGCATCGTCGGCCACGGCGACCGATCCGTAATGCACCGACTCCACGGTGTCGCCCCGGATTGCGACGACCAGCGGTTCGTGGCTTGGCATATGCAGCATGGCAGTGCGGGTGCGGTTCGGTTGGGCGGGCTATCATGCCGGATTATCGCTGCGGATCGGCCGGGTGTGCGGACTGCCGCCGGGCCGGAGAGGCATCGAACCCGATGAGGATTTTCCGCTGCGCCCTGCTTGCGGCGTCGTGCGCGGTTCTGCCCGGGCCCGCGATTGCGCAGGCGATGCCGGGCGAGGTGTCCCGGCAGCAGCTCGATCGCCAGCAGTATCAGGACGAGCTGCTGCTCAGGCAGCGCCAGTTCGAGCAGGGCCTCGATCCGTCCCGTTCCGGCTCCCGGAAATTGGAAGCGGAGCGCCGCAACCTGGAAGAGCAGCAGCGACAACGCGAGCTGCATTCCGAGCAGCAGCAGCGCCGGATACAGCGCGAGGCGACGCTGCCGAACCTGCCGGAGAACCAGCAGAGCAGCGAACGGCTGCGCGGTAATGCCGAATTCGGCCGGGAAGGACAGCAATTGCTCGACGAACTGCAGTTCGATCCATGAGTCATTCCATGCTCGACATCACCATCCGGGTCGAGGCGAACGACGCCCGGCAGTTGCGCAATTTCCGCGGCGCGCGCGACAGGCGTCGGCTATCCATGCAATTCCGCGGATTTCCCGCCGCTGCTCGCGCCTTCGGCATTTCGGCTCCGGGTCTAGCATCCGGCGGTCGCTGACCGCGCAATCCTGAAATCCTGCCTCGCCTCGCGCCGGGATCGAGCGCGGCGCCGTGCGACGCCCCGAACATGAACCTGACCGAACTCGACTGGATCGGAGCTGTGCCGTGGCTGCTGGGTGCGCTGCTGGCCTCGCTCGCGCTGCGCCAGGCGATCCTGCTGATCATGCTGATGCGGCTGCGCTTCGAGGCCGGCCGCTCGGACATCGTGCCGCGCGACAGGCTGCCGCGCTCGGTGCGCGAGATCCTGAACACGGCGGCGCCCGCCCTGGCCCCGCTCGGCCACGAGTACCGCTATTCGCTGGTCCTGTGGACAGGCTTGACCGAAGCCCGGGACAGGCCGGTGTATGCCGACGTCTATGCGCATGCCAGCGCCCATGCCCACGCCTGGGTGATGCCCGCGCAGGCGCCTGAAACGGGTGCGCTGTGCACGGTGGAATTCCTGACCTGCCTCGCCGACGGCCGGACCCTGGTGACGCCGGACCCGCGCAGCCGCGCGCTGCCGCCGCTACCGCCCGGGTGGACGATGCACGCCTGCCCCGAGGCGGCGCTCGCCGAGCGCTGGTCGGCGCACCGTGAGCGCGCCGGTCATCCGGGCGGCGGACGGACGGTCGACGACCCGCTGGTGGTCCGGCACCGCGTGCGCCGGTTGCAGGCTGGCTGGATCCGCTACCTCGAATCCCGCGGCATGGCCTGTCCGGCCGGCAGGCGCGGCACCTGGCGACTGACGCTGCGCGGCGCGCTGGCCATGGCGATGCGTGCGCGAACTGCGGGCGCACACGGGCCAGGCCCAGCGGTGGAGCAGGCGGCGAACGCCTCACGCGTCCGCATGCTGGCCGACGCCTTCGCCTTCAGCCGCCGCTTCGTGCCTGACGGTCCGGCCGCGACCGAACGGACCCTGAGGCTGGTGCTCCACGCCGGGGCCGGTCTCGCCGGCGGCCTGCTGCTCGGCGCCGAACCGTCGTGGCCGACCGGGCTCGCGCTCGCCCTGGCGATGCTGCTGCACGAGGCCGGCCACCGGATCGCGGCACGGAGCCTGGGCGGTGGCGATGCCGAGCGGCAGTTCGCGGTGCCGCGCTTCCGGTCCGGCGCCGCGGCACACGCCTGGCAGAGCGCCGCGGTCAGCCTGGCCGGACCGCTGCCCGGCCTGGTGCTCGGCGCCTTCGCGCTGTATTTCGGCGGCGGCGCGGACGCCCCAGTCGGCGCCTGGGCCGGCTCGTTCGGTGCGGTGGCCGTGGCCGTGAACCTGTTCAGCCTGCTGCCGCTGCGTCCGCTGGACGGCGGCCGGATCGCCGACGCGCTGCTTTTCGTGCGCTTCCCCCGCCTGCAGGTGTTCGCCGCGCTGGCCACGGGCGCGCTGGTCGCCGGTGCGGGCGTCCGGCTGGAAGACGGGCTGCTGATCCTTCTCGGCGCGGTCGTCGCCGGGCTGGCGCTGATCCAGTCCGAGGTCGCCCGCACCGCCGCGGCGGTCAGGAAGGCCGCCGGATCGGCCGAGCCGAAACGGCTGCTGCGCAGCGCCTTCGCGGTGCTGGCGAAGTCGCGTCCGCGGCTGGCGTTCCGCCGGCGCGCCGAGATCGCCGGCAGGGTGCTCGCGCTGCTCGGCCGGCGGCTCCCGGCCCCGGCGGAATCGGCGGCCGGCCTGGCGGCCTATGCGGCCGTCCTGGTCCTGCCGGTCGTCCTGCTGGTCGCGGTTCCGCCCTCGACCGACGCGGGGACGACGGCCGGTGCGCCCGGGCGGCAGTCCGCGGGAACGCTGGTGCGCGACTGGGAGGCCGAACTCGGCGCGGCGGCGACCTTCGAGGGCCAATGGCAGGTGCTCTACGACGCCGGGCGCTGGTACGAGGGCCGCAGGGAGCCGGATCCGGCTCGATCCTATTACGGGCGGGCGCTCGATCTGGCGGCGATGTGGCCGCCCCAGGATCCGCGTGCGCTGGACAATCGGCTGGCCCTGGCCCGGCTGGCGGACGACCCGGCCGAATCGCTGCGCCTGTACCGCGAGATCCTCGACGGGCTGCGCGCGTCGCCGCAGCCGGACCCGCTGCGCCTGGCCGAGGCGATGGAGGCGATCCATTACCTGGACGGCGACGCGCCGGACGCGGACAGGATCGCCAGGCTGCGCGAGGCGGTCGCCGCGCGGGAATCCGGCGCCGGCGGCTTCGACGGCCGCCTCCATGGCACGCGGCGGGAATTGGCCTGGCTGCTCGACCGCAGCGGCGACGCGGCCGGCGCCGAAATGCTGCTGCGGCGCAACGCGGAAGATCGCGGCGCGCCGCCGGACCAGGCGGCCGCCGCGCTGGCGGATCTCGCCTGGTTCGTGATCGCCCGCCAGCAGCCGCAACAGGCCGAGGAACTGCTGACCGGCACCGGCGCGCAGTCCGTCTCCGGCGATCGCCAGGTCGGGATCGCCCTCGCCTGGGCCCGGCTGCTCCAGGGCAAGGCGGCGGAGGGCACCGCGGTCCTCGAAGCCCTCTGGAAGAACCCGCAACCGGCCGGCGACGTCGGGGCGAAACTCGACCTGGTCCTGGACCTGGCGGCCGCCAGCCGCTTGCGCGGCGATGCCGCCGGCGAGGCCGAGTGGCTGGAGCGCGGCCGCGGCGAAATGCGCAATCTGCCGGCCGAATCCGCCCAGGACTTGCGCGGACGCTACGAAGTTCCGGCCGAGGGCTGGGACGCGGTGCGCCGGCAGAAGCAAGGCGAACTGGCGAAGCTGCTCTGATCCGTCGCATCCTCGTGGTTCCGTCGGGCACCGATCCTCCGACGGTGGGATACGGGCTGCGCCCTATCCCACCCTACGCTCCGCGGTATGGCCTCGTAGGGTGGAATAGCGCCGCAGGCGCGTATTCCACCGCTCCGGCGGAAGTTGATCCTCCGACGGTGGGATACGGGCTTCGCCCTATCCCACCCTACGCCCGGCGGCGCGGCCTCGTAGGGTGGAATGGCGCCGTCAGGCGCGTATTCAACCAGTCCGCCGCTCGGCAGTTGCCATATGCACGGTGCGGCCTCCGCCCCGACGCGCCCGCGGGCCTGTGGTAGCCTCCCGGCATCCATCACGCAGGAGGTTTCCATGCCAGGTTGCGCACACACGCGAATCCTCGCGGCGCTGATCTTGGCCTGTCTGCTTTCGACCGCGCATGCAGCCGGCGGCGTCCTGAACGCCTGGACCGGCGGCGCCGCGCCCGCATTGCAACTGGGAACCCTGGAAGGCAAGCAGGACAACCTGGCCAACTACCGCGGCAAGGTGGTCGTCTTGAACTTCTGGGCCACCTGGTGCGAGCCCTGCCGGGAGGAGATGCCTTCGCTGCAGGAACTGCGCGACAGGTTCGCCGGCCGGCCGCTGGAGGTCCTGACCGTCGAGGTCGGCTCGGGCGAAGGCCGCATCCGCCAGTTCCTGCACGAGACGCCGGTGAAGCTGCCGATTCTGCGCGACCCGGAAGGCGAGGCGATGAAGCGCTGGAAGACGAAGGTGCTGCCGACCACCTACGTCCTCGATCCGGCCGGCGAGATCCGCTACTGGTTCGTCGGTGTGCTCGACTGGTCCCAGGAGAAAGTCGCCGCCGAAATCGGGTCGCTGCTGCCCAAGAAGTGATACCGCGACCGCGAAAGCGCGGATACTGATGGGAATATCGAGGGGGGAGCAGCCATGGACGAGCGCGACGATCGCACCGGGGTGGTCATCGCCTGCCAGGGCGGCGGCAGCCACGCCGCCTTCTGCGCCGGCGCGCTCGGGGTATTGATCGCCGAGACCGCGCGGTCCGGCTGCCGGCTCGACGGGCTGAGCGGCACCTCCGGCGGTGCGGTCTGCGCGGCGCTGGCCTGGGACGCGCTCACCGGGGAGGGCGTGCAAGTCACCGCCGGCCTGCGCGCGGCGCAGCGCCTGCAGGACTTCTGGCGCGAACTGGCCGCCCGCGAGGCATGGGAACGCTCCGCGAACATGTGGGGCCAGGTGCTCGGCCGCCTGCCGGTCGAGGTCAAGGCCAGTCCCTACGCCCTGCCGGTGCAGCCGATGCTGGACGCGGCCGCGCGGATGCGCGAGACCCTGGGATGGGCCGGTCCGCGCCGCGAGTTCGTGGATCTGCGCGGCCTGCTCGAAAAGCACATGCCGGGATTGAACGGCGATGCGCGCGACGGGCCGCTGCTGCTGCTCGGCGCGGTGGATGTGGAGACCGGGGAGTTCAAGGCGTTCAGCTCGCGCAGGGGCGAGATCGGCGTCGACGCGATCCTCGCCTCCGCGGCGCTGCCGGAGCTGTTCCGCGCGATGAAGGTGGGCGAGCGCGCCTACTGGGACGGCCTGTTCTCGCAGAATCCGCCGGTCCGCGACTTTCTCGCCGAGCCCGAAACCGCTGCCGGCAAGCCGGACGAGATCTGGGTGCTGCAGATCAACCCGCAGACCGCCTCCGAGCCGAAAAGCGCCCGGGAGATCGAGGACAGGCGCAACGAGCTGTCGGCGAACCTGTCGCTCAACCAGGAGCTGCAGTTCATCCGCACGGTCAACCGCTGGATCCTTGCCGGCCGCCTCGATGGCTCGGGCCCGTCGTGCCGCCACAAGCCGGTCTCGGTCTATCGCATCGTCATGAACGCGGCGCAGATCGAGGAAACGTTCGGCCCGCTGGACCCGGTGTCCAAGCTCGACCGCAGCGAGGCCTTCATCGACGCGCTGATCGAGCAGGGCGAAGCGCAGGCGCGGCTGTTCCTGCCGGTGCGCCGCTTCGTGCGCGAGGTGTGGCAGTGTCCCGACCCGGATGCCCGCAGGGCGGCCTGCGCCGGCCTGTTCGGCGACGGCCGCACGCGCGAGTTCCCGCAGATCGACGTCTTGTACGGCAGCGGCGCCGCGGTCGGCGTCGAGGTCGACGACATGCTGATCCGCTGCGAGGCCGGCGGCCGCGGCAGCGTCGAGCTGGCCTGGTCGGCGTGCATCGCCGACGGCCGCGGCGGACTCGACCGGCGGCACGGCCGGGCGAGGTTCGTCGCGACCTGGGGCAAGATCGAGTCCGCCGCGGTGCACACCGGGTAGCAGGCCGCCCGATGCCCGATCCGGCGCCGCGGCTGCGGCCGGGCGAGCTGCTGGCGCGTGTCGACGAACGCGCTCGTCACGCGCTGGCCTGCGGCGCCATGCAGCCGATCGACACCGTCCAGCACGCGCTGACGGACGCAGGCGTGTGCTTCGTCGTGCGCCAGGTTTCCTCGCTCGCGCGCAAGGAGCGGGATCGGGCGGTTCGGGAAGGGCGCGCCGCCCCGGCCCCGGCCAACCCATTCCTGCCGCCCGAGCCGGATCTGCTGGTGGCGCAGGTCTCGGCCAGCTACGTAGCGGTGCTGAACAAGTTCAACGTCATGGATCGCCACCTCCTTCTGGTCACGCGGCGCTTCGTGCACCAGGAAACGTGGCTCGCGCGCGAGGACTTCGAGGCGCTGGCCACCTGCATGGCGGAGTTCGATTCGCTCGGCTTCTACAACGGGGGGACCACGGCCGGCGCCAGCCAGCCGCACCGGCACCTTCAAATCGTGCCGCTGCCCTTCGATGCCGCGGGGCCGCCGGTGCCGGTCGAGGCGCTGCTTGCCGACGCGGCGCAGGGCAGGGTGCCCGGATTGCCTTTTCGTCACGCCTTCGCCCGTTTGGATGCCTCGCTGTTCGCCGTGCCGGCGGCCGCGGCTGCCATGCTGGCCGAGGCGTTCGAGGCGCTCGCGGCCGATGTCGGGCTGGCGCCGCGCCTGGACGGTGGCGAGCTACTCCAGTCGATGCCCTACAACCTGCTCGCCACGCGCCGGTGGATGCTGCTGGTGCCGCGCTCGGCCGAGCATGCCAACGGAATCTCGCTGAACGCGCTCGGCTTCGCCGGTTCGCTCTTCGTCCGGGATGCCGGGCAGCTCGAAACGGTGCGGCGGATCGGACCGATGGCGCTGCTGCGGGCGGTGGCGGTGCCCTGAGCCGCGCGGCTTACTCGATGGTCCAGCGGTGCGCGCACTTGCGGCAGCGCACCTGCATCCAGCCGGCATCCTCCGGGCCTGCGGACGGCGTGCCGTGGTCGAGCACGTCCAGCGCGCCGTAGGCGCCGCACTGCGCGCACACCGCCCGTTCGGCGAAGCGCTCGGCGCGCGCGAGGATCACGCGGAAGCGCTTCCAGGAGAACACCCCCAGGACGCCGGCGCCGAGTATCAGCAGGAGCAGCAGCGGGCGCTCGGTGGCCATCTCCGCCAGCCCGGACATCTCCAGGACCACTGCCACCAGGATCAGGCAGCCGAAGCAGGTGACGAAGTACGCGTGGGACTCGATCAGCTCCCGCTCGTACCAGCGCCTGAAACCCAGCCTGCGAACCCGCTCCAGAGTATCCATCGACGGCGACCCGCGCGAAAAGCCGATCCGGCGGATTCTACCGGCCCAGCGGAGCGCCACAAGCCGGTCGTATCAGCCGCCGTCGGTGCGCGGCCGGCTGCGCTGCGCCAGGAAGCCGGCCAGCACCCGCCCGGTGTGCGAGCGCTTCGCCGCGCGCGCGACGTCCTCGGGCGTGCCCTGGGCGACGATCCGCCCTCCGGCGTCGCCGCCTTCCAGGCCGAGGTCGATGACCCGGTCGGCCTCGGCGATCACGTCCAGATCATGCTCGATCACCACCACGGTGTTGCCGGCATCCACCAGCCGGTGCAGCACGCGGATCAGCTTCTCGACGTCGGCCATGTGCAGGCCGACCGTGGGTTCGTCCAGCACGTAGAGCGTGTGCCGTTTCCCCCGGGAGCCGGACGCGGCGCGCGGCGGGGCAGGCTGCTCGCGCGTCTTGGCCAGTTCGGTGACCAGCTTGATGCGCTGGGCCTCGCCGCCCGACAGCGTTGGGCTTTGCTGGCCGAGCGTGAGGTAGCCCAGGCCGACGTCCTGCAGCAGGCGCAGCGCGTGGTGGATGGACGGATGCGCGGCGAAGAACTCGACCGCCTCGTCCACGCTCATCGCCAGCACCTCGCCGACGTTGCGACCGCGCAGTTGCACCATCAGCGTTTCCGGGTCGAAGCGCCTGCCGCCGCAGGCGTCGCAGACCACCTTCACGTCCGGCAGGAAGGACATCTCGACCGTCTTCAGCCCCTGGCCCTCGCAGGCCGGGCAGCGCCCGCCGGCGGTGTTGAAGGAGAAGCGCGAGGCGGAATAGCCGCGCATCCGCGCCTCGGCGGTGTCCGCGAACAGCCGGCGCACCGGGTCCCAGAAGCCGACGTAGGTGGCGGGACAGGAGCGCGGGGTCTTGCCGATCGGCGTCTGGTCCACCTCGAGCACCCGGCCGATCAGCTCCCAGCCGCGGATCTCGCGGCAGCCGGCGAGCGCCGGGGCGCGCGACTTGCGCTCGCGCTCGGCGGCCAGCAGCCGCAGCAGGTTGTCGCGCAGCACGTCGCGCGCCAGCGTGGACTTGCCCGAGCCGGACACGCCGGTCACCGCCACCAGCCGCCCGAGCGGGATGGCGAAGTCCAGGTTCTTCAGGTTGTGCAGATTGGCGCCCAGGACCTCGATCGCCGGCGCGTCCCTGGCCGTCGCCCGGCGCTCCACCAGCGGGTGGAGCAGGGGGCTCGCCAGGAAGCGCCCGGTCACGGATTCCGGCGCGCGCTCCAGGTCGGCCACGGTGCCCTCGGCGACCACGCGCCCTCCGCGCGTGCCGGCGCCCGGGCCGAGGTCGACCACGTGGTCGGCGTGGCGGATCGTGTCCTCGTCGTGCTCCACCACCACCAGGGTGTTGCCCTTGGCCTCGAGCTTGGCCAGCGTGTCGAGCAGGATGCGGTTGTCGCGCGTGTGCAGGCCGATGGTCGGTTCGTCCAGGATGTAGCACACGCCCTGCAGGTTCGAGCCCAACTGCGCGGCGAGCCGGATGCGCTGGGCCTCGCCGCCCGAGAGCGTCGGCGCGGCCCGGTCCAGGGCCAGATAGGACAGCCCGACGTCGTCGAGGAAGGCGAGACGCGAGCCGATCTCGGCGACGATGTCGCGGGCGATCGGCAGCTCGCGCCCGCGCAGCTTCAACTGGCGGAAGAAGCGGCGGACCTCGCTCACCGGCTTCGCCGTCAGCCCGGCGATCGACTGGTCGCGGAAGCGCACCGCCAGCGCCACCGGATTGAGCCGCCTGCCCTCGCAGCTCGGGCAGGCGTGCGTCTCGCCTTCCCACCAGTCGTTCCACCAGATCTCCTCGCCGCTCTGCTCGGCGTCGAAACCCTGCAGGGCAAGCCCGGTGCCGTAGCAGCGCTCGCACCAGCCGTGCTTGGAGTTGAACGAGAACAGGCGCGGGTCGGGCTCCGGGAAGCCCTTGCCGCAGGAAGGGCAGGCGCGCCGCGTGGAGAACACCGCCTCGCGTTCCGCCGTACTTCGCCGCACCGACTGCGCCAGCACGTGCACCACGCCCTTGCCGTATTCCAGCGCCTCGGCGAGCGCCTGGCGCAGCGCCGGTTCGGACTTGGCGCTGACGCGCACGTCGGCCACCGGCAGTTCGATGGTGTGCTCGCGGTAGCGGTCCAGGCGCGGCCAGCGGTCGGTCTCGAGGAACTCGCCGTCCACCCGCAGGTGCGGGAAGCCCTTGGCCGAGGCCCATTTCGCCAGGTCGGTGTAATAGCCCTTGCGCGAGACCACCAGCGGCGCCATCAGCCAGACCTGGCCGCCGGCGTAGTCGCGCAGCAACCGGGCGGCGATCGCGTCGAAGCTCTGGGGCTCGATCGGCACGTCGCAGTCCGGGCAGTGCTGGGTGCCGAGCTTGACGTAGAGCAGGCGCAGGAAATGGTAGATCTCGGTGAGCGTGGCAACCGTGCTCTTGCGCCCACCTCGGCTTGTACGCTGCTCGATGGCGACGGTGGGCGGAATGCCGAAGATCGCGTCCACGTCGGGCCGCGAGGCCGGCTGCACGAACTGGCGCGCGTAGGCGTTCAGCGATTCCAGGTAGCGCCGCTGGCCCTCGCCGAACAGGATGTCGAAGGCGAGCGTGGACTTGCCCGAGCCGGAGATGCCGGTGATCACGGTAAAGCGGTTGCGCGGGATCTCGACGTCGATGTTCTTCAGGTTGTGCTCGCGGGCGTGGCGCACCGCGATCACCTCGCGCGCCACGACAGCGGGCTCTGAAACCTTGAGCGGCAATGCCGCGTCTGCGGCGGCGAGTGGCTCGGCGAGCGCGGCGGCATAGTCGCGCAGCGCCGCGCCGGTGTGCGATTCCGGATGGCGCATCAGTTCGTCCACCGTGCCGGAAAAGACCAGCCGGCCGCCGGCCTCGCCGCCTTCCGGCCCGAGGTCGATCACCCAGTCCGCCGCGCGTATGACGTCCAGGTTGTGCTCGATCACCAGCAGCGAGTTGCCTGCGGCGATCAGCCGGCGGAACGCGCCGAGCAGGCGGGCAATGTCGTCGAAGTGCAGGCCGGTAGTCGGCTCGTCGAACAGGAACAGCGTGCCGGCGCCGGCCTCGCCCGATTCCGCCAGGTGGCCGGCGAGCTTGAGCCGCTGCGCTTCGCCGCCCGAGAGCGTGGGCACCGGCTGGCCGAGCCGCAGGTATTCCAGGCCGACGTCGGCGAGCGGCTGCAGCCGCGCCGCCACCTCGCGCTCGCCCTTGAAGAAGGCGGCCGCCTCGGACACGGTCAGGTCGAGCACGTCGGCGATCGACTTGCCGTTCCACTCGACCTCGAGCACCTCGGCGCGGTAGCGCCGGCCGTCGCAGTCCGGACAGCGCAGGTAGACATCGGAGAGGAACTGCATCTCCACGTGCTCGAAGCCGTTGCCGCCGCAGGTCGGGCAGCGGCCGTCGCCCGCGTTGAAGGAGAAGGTGCCCGCTGTGTAGCCGCGGCTCTTCGCGCCCGGCAGGGCCGCGAACAGCTTGCGGATGGCATCGAAGGCGCCGACGTAGCTCGCCGGGTTCGAGCGCGTGGTCTTGCCGATCGGCGACTGGTCGACCATCACCACCGCGCCGATCTGCTCGTGGCCGGCGAGCGCGCGGTGGGCGCCCGGCGCCTCGGTCGGCCGGCCCTCGAGCTTGCGCAGCGCCGGGTAGAGCACGTCCTGCACCAGCGTGCTCTTGCCCGAGCCGGACACGCCGGTGACGCACACCAGGCGGTC
>DATMWM010000009.1:0-4343 GCA_035562535.1 Rhodocyclaceae bacterium
GGCCTACCTGAAGGGCGTGGCGCGCGGCGATGCGCTGCAGACTCGCGCGCCGATCGCCGAGGAGGACCTGCCGATGGAGTTCATGATGAACGCGTTGCGCCTGAACGACGGTTTCCCGGCGCCGCTGTTCGCCGAGCGCACCGGCCTGTCGCCGGAGGCGCTGCGCCGTCCGCTGGAGCAGGCCGCCGCGCGCGGGCTGGTGGAAATCTCGGCCGAATGGATTCTCCCCACCGAACTCGGCCGGCGCTTCCTGAACGACCTGCTGGAGCTGTTTTGCCCGTGACGGCGGGTTACGGCCTGCGGCCTAAACCACCCTACGCGCTAACCCGCCCTACGCGCGGCACGGCGGGTAGGGTGGAATAGCGCCGCAGGCGCGTATTCCACCGCCTAGCTCCGCCGGAAGAGCACGTCCCACACTCCGTGGCCGAGGCGCAGGCCGCGGGCCTCGAACTTGGTCTGCGGCCGCCAGTCCGGCCTGGGCGCATAGCCGTCCGCGGTGTTGCGCAGCATCGGCTCGGCCCCCAGGACTTCCAGCATCTGCACCGCGTAGTCCTCCCAGTCGGTGGCCAGATGCAGGTAGCCGCCGGGCGCCAGCCGGCTGGCCAGCAGGGCGACCAGCGGCGGCTGGATCAGGCGGCGCTTGTGGTGGCGCTTCTTCGGCCAGGGGTCGGGGAAGTAGATATGTATGCCGGCGAGCGAGGACTCCGGAATCATGTCGCGCAGCACCTCGACCGCGTCGTGCTGGACCACCCGCAGGTTGCCCAGCCCCTGCTCGCCGATCAGCTTGAGCAGCGCCCCGACGCCCGGCGTGTGGACTTCGATGCCCAGGTAGTCGTTTTCCGGATGGGCGGCGGCTATGACGGCGGTCGTCTCGCCCATGCCGAAGCCGATCTCCAGGAACACCGGCGCGGCGCGACCGAACACCTGAGCGAAATCAAGCACCTGGGGCCGCCAGGCGATGCCGAAGCGGGGCAGCAGGTCGGCATGCGCGCGATGCTGGGCGGCGGACACGCGGCCCTGGCGCAGCACGTAGCTGCGGATGTGCGGACGTTCTGGCGAGTTCATGGCGGGGCCGCCGCGCCCGCGGCGGCTTCGGGCTTCAACGCGTCACTGGATCAGGCCGCCGGTGGGCGACGACGGCGAGGCCGAATAGAGCTTGCGCGGCATGCGCCCGGCGAGGAAGGCCTCGCGGCCGGCCTCGACCGCCTTCCTCATGGCGCCGGCCATGAGGATCGGGTCGCGCGCCAGGGCGATGGCGGTGTTCATCAGCACGCCGTCGCAGCCCAGTTCCATGGCGATCGCCGCGTCCGAGGCGGTCCCGACGCCGGCATCGACCAGCACCGGCACTTTCGCGTTGTCGATGATCAGCCGCAGGTTCCAGGGATTGAGGATGCCCATGCCGGAACCGATCAGCGAGGCCAGCGGCATCACCGCCACGCAGCCGATCTCCTCCAGCCGCTTGGCCTGGATCGGGTCGTCCGCGCAATAGACCATCACCTTGAAGCCGTCCTTCACCAGGATCTCGGCGGCCTTGAGTGTCTGCGGCATGTCCGGGAACAGCGTCTTCGAGTCGCCGAGCACTTCCAGCTTGACCAGGTCGTGGCCGTCGAGCAGTTCGCGCGCCAGGCGCAGCGTGCGCACCGCGTCCTCGGCGGTGTAGCAGCCGGCGGTGTTCGGCAGGATGGTGTAGCGATCCGGCGGCAGCACCTCCAGCAGGCTGGGCTGGCCGGGTTCCTGGCCGATGTTCGTGCGCCGGATCGCCACGGTGATGATCTGCGCGCCCGATGCCTCCACCGCGGCGCGGGTCTGCTCGAAGTCCTTGTACTTGCCCGTGCCGACGAGCAGTCGGGAGGCGTAGGTCTTGCCGGCGATGATCAGGGGGTCGGGCATCGGGATCGAGGATTGAGGATTGAGGATTGAGGATTGAGGCTCAGCCGCCGCCGACGGCTACGACGACTTCCAGCCTGTCGTCCGGGGCGACCCAGGTCTCGGCGTGCCGGCCGCGCGGGACGATCTCGCCGTTGCGCTCCACGGCGATGCGCTTGCCGGTCATGCCCTGGCGTTCGAGCAACTGGGCGACCGTCAGCGGGGCGTCGAGCCGCAGCGTCTGTCCGTTCAGGGTAATCTGCATCCTGGCGAGCGCATGATTTCAGAGGGAATTCTAGCATGGCGGGCAATGCGGCCCCGCCGCGGCACGGCGGCGCGCGCGGCGATCAGGGTGCCGGCGGGCGGGCGATCGACATCGCCGGGTCGAACTTGCCGGCGACCGTCGGGCTCTGGGCGCTCTGGGTCTCGCGCCGCACGTTTTCCGAGAGATACGGGATCAGTTCGCCGAGCGACACCCTGCCGTCGCGGCTGTAATCGGCCGCGCCCTTGAGGCCCTCGATCAGGAAGTAGGTGAATACGCCGTGTCCGCCGCCGAAGCGGGCGCCTTCGGCCGAGAGTTGCCGCTCGTCGGAGGCGCTGATCACGGCGATGCCGTCGCCCACCCTGGACAGGCTCTGCAGCCCGGAGGCAATCGGGTTCACCCGGGCGCCCTCGACCGCCCGGCGGGCGAGGTCGAAGCTGGCGCCGACCCCGCCGGAGTGGCAGGCGTCGGCGATGACGACCACGCGCCGCGCCGCGATGAAGCGCTTCAACGCGGTCTCGATGTCCCACATCGGGAAGCCGGTGGCCGCGACGTTGTCGTAGCGCGTGTCGTTGGGCAGCAGGAACAGGTTCTGGGCGCTGTCCGGCGAGTCGGGCGAGCCGTGCCCGGCGAAGTAGATCAGCACCACGTCCTCGGCGATCGCTTGCCGCAGCCAGTTGAACAGGGCGTCGCGGATGTTGGTGGCGGTGGCCTCGCGGTCGAGCAGCAGCCTGACCCGCGCCGGCGCATAGCGCCCGCCGTTCGGGTCCACCAGCCAGTCGTAGACCGCCCGCGCGTCGGCCGCCGCGAAGCGCAGCGACGGAATCCTGCTGTCGGCGTAGTCGGACACGCCGACCACCACCGCCCAGTGCTGGGCGCGGGCAGCCGCGGGGGCCGCCGCAGGCGCGGGCGCGGGCGCCTTCGCTTCCGCCGTTCCGGCCTCCGGCTTCCTCCCCGGCGAGGACGCGGCGGCCTCGGGCACCAGCCTGACCACCGCCGTGACATGGCCGCTGTTGTCCCAGGCCCAGCCGTGTCCCTCGTTGATCCGCAGGTACAGGATGCCGTCCCGGGTCGCCTCGAAATCGAGCTTGTCGCCGACCGCGAACGGCGTGCCGTCCTTGCCGATCTTGGCGATCAGCGCGCCGAAGCTGAATCCCTTGACGACCGGCATGTCCGCCGGGTTCGGGAAGCAGAGCAGGGTGTAGGCGTCTTTGCCGCTGGGGCCGCAGGGATTGCACAGAGTGCCCGCCTTCCACTCGCCGCTGGCCTCGATGCGGTAGGTCTGGCCGTCGCGCGCGAGCACGCCGGAGCTTTGCCACGATTCCTCGACGGCCATGACGCGGGCGCTGCGTTCCTGGCCGGGCGCGAGTTCGCGCGGGCGGGCCTCTTCAATGTGCCCGATTTCGGTCTTGGCGGCGGGGGCCTCGGCACCGGCCGCCCGTGTGGTGTCCTGGAAGTCCGCAGCCCAGGCGGTCGCGCCCGCGCAGGCGAGCACCGCCGCGACTACGGCCCTTCGCACGCATTGACCCGGCCATCGCGCCGTGGCCGCCGCGCAGCGGTTCGATCCGGTCGACATGGCAGGCTCCTCCCTCCGACGCGCTTTCCCGTTAATCTGCCTGCCGTTGCCGCAGCCGGCGATGATCCATGTCAATGGCGGGGGCCGCGCGGCTTCCCGCGTTCGCGCAGGCGCGGTGCCGACCGGCCGGCCGCTGCGGATTCCGGTAAAATCCGTGCCACGCGCGGGTGTAGTTCAATGGCAGAACGGCAGCTTCCCAAGCGTGCGACCTGAGAGTCGCGTCCGGTCAGCTAGACCGGCCACACCGCTGATGCAAAAGCATCGATCAAGTGTGGAAAACAAGAGCCCTGGAGAAAGGCCCCTTCGGGGGCCGATCCTCGCCAAGAGCGAGGGCTTGAGTTAGGCGCGGTGTAAGCCGTGCGTCGAGTTGTTGCTCGGGCGCAAGTCCGCATGCAACCTGGCGTTCAGCCGCCAGTAGCCTAGGTGCAGTGCGGGGTTGGCAACGACCCCGTGCCGAGCGCACTGACAATGTAGCCACCCTCCATGGGTACGTACGTACCCGTGAGGGTGCGTGTGTGATGCTGGAAGTCGAATCCGGCTGAGGCGCTAGGCTGGGTCAGAGGACTAATGTCAAGTGAATCGCTGATAAATGCCGTCAAGCCTGAATGAGCCAAATCGACTGATAGGCTCCAACCAAAA
>DATMWM010000010.1:0-14115 GCA_035562535.1 Rhodocyclaceae bacterium
AATCGCGACGGCAGGGCGGACGACAATTCCGGACGTCCGGACGACGTCTCCGGCGACCGGCAGTCCGGCCGCTCCGACGACCGGTCCGGCCCGAGCGGCGACAGCCGAGGCGGCCGCAGCGACGTGGAGCGCAGCGGATCGAGCGGCCGGCCGGAGCGCGCCGGAACCGCGGAACGGCCAGATCGCGACGGCAGCGGGCGGGACTCGAGACCGGAGCGCGTGGAGAAGGTCGAGATCCCCAAACCCGAAAGGCCTGCCAAGCCCGAGATCGTCAAGGTCGAAAGGCCGAGCGGCAGCGACAGGCCGGAACGCGCGGACAGCAGCGGTCGCGGCCGGGGACGCTGAGCGCTGCGGCGCGCCGGGATCGAACCGAAAGCGGCGGTTGCCGATTTGGCGACCGCCCTTTATCCTCAGCACTCGGCCTGCCAGAAGAAAATGAACGCCGGAGCAGGTCGGAGGAAGGACTCACTCGTCGTGTCGAAGGTATTCGGACTCCCCGCCGAATGGTTGTCGCGTATCGGAACCCGCGCCGACGGGAGGGCGACCCCGTTCGATCTGAAGCGCTGGTTCGCCATCGTCGGCCTGGTGTCGATCACCGCGCTCGGCATCTTCGCTGGCGCCGTGCTCACGAACTTCGTGACCGAGCGCATGCTCCGCCAGGAAGGCGTGCTCACGATGCAGTTCGTGCAGACCGTCTTGCTGGTAGAGAACCCGAGCCGCGTGTTCGCCGCCAAAGGCGACATCACGGACGAGAAGCTTCGCGAAGCGTTCGAACACATCGCGCACATGCCGGACGTGCTGCGCGCGAACCTCTATTCCGCCGAGCGCGAGCTGATCTGGTCCAGCGACAAGAACCTGATGGGCCGGAAGTTCGAGGACAACCCCGAACTCGAGCGCGCGCTCATGGGCGAACTGGTGATCAACGAGGAAGGCGAGGCGGATGAGGCCGCGCACCCGAAGTCCGAGCACGCCCACCTGGAACAGCCGCTGAACTACTTCGTCGAGATTTACGTTCCGGTCTGGGACCGCAACCACAGCCGCGTGGTCGGGGCGGTCGAGCTCTACAAGAGCCCGCGGGCGCTTTTCGAGGCGATTACCGCCGGCACGCGCCTGATCTGGGCAGGCGCGGTGTTTTGTGGCGCGTTCCTCTTCATGGCGCTGTTCTGGAACGTGCGGCGCGCGGACAACCTGATCCGCACCCAGCAGGAACGGCTGGTCGAAAGCGAGAGGCTGGCCGCCGTCGGCGAACTCGGCAGTGCGGTGGCCCACGGCATACGCAATCCGCTCACCGCAATCCGTTCTTCTGCCGAACTGGCGCTGGAAGGCGACCCGGAACTGTCGAAGGACGCCGCCCGGGACATCATGGCCGAGGTGGATCGTCTCGAACAATGGGTGCGGGAACTTCTCAGCTACTCGCGGCCCGTGGCCGGCAAGCTGGGGGCGGTCGATCCTGCTCCGATCCTGCGCCGCTGCATCGGCGAATTCGAGCGCGACATGGAGCGCAGGGAAATCGACGGGCGGATCGATGTGCCCGAGCAGCTCCCGGCGGTGCGCGGTGACGCGATGCTGCTCGGCCAGGTGGTGAGCAGCCTGATCGCCAACGCTCTGGAGGCCATGGAGTCCCGCGGCGCCCTGCGTCTGATTGCCGAGGTGCTGCAGGGCAGCCGCCAGGTCGCGATCCGGCTGGCGGACACCGGCCCTGGCATGTCCGAAAAACAGCTCAGCCAAGCCTTCAAGCCCTTCTACACTACCAAGACCAAGGGGCTGGGGGTTGGCCTGCCGCTGGCCAAGCGCATCATCGAGCGTTTCGGCGGCAGCATCGCCATCGACAGCCGGCAGGGCAGCGGGACGACCGTGACCCTGCTCCTGCCAATTGCAAATTGAGGCGACCATGGGCCATGCCGTACTGATCATCGAAGACGAAGCCACGATCGCCAAGAACATCAACACCTACCTGGCGCGCCACGGCTTCGAGGTGCGCACCGCGCCGAACGCCGAGGACGGGCTGAAGCAGATCGACGTCTTCAAGCCGGACGCCGTCCTGCTCGACTTCAACCTGCCCGGGATGAACGGCCTGGAAGCGCTGAGCAAGTTGAAGCGCCTGGCCCCGGACGTGCGGGTGATCATGATCACCGGCCACGGCAATGTCGAACTGGCCGTGGAGGCGATGAAGGCCGGCGCCTACGACTTCCTCACCAAGCCGGTGTCGCTGGGCAAGCTGAAGATCCTGCTCGAACGCTCGCTCGGCGAGGAGCGCATCGAGCAGACGCTCAACTACTTCATCGAAAAGGACAAGAAGCAGCACAGCCTGGATCTGCTGCTCGGCGAATGCGAGCCGATCCGTGCCCTGAAGGCGACCATCCTGCGGCTGCTCGAGGCGGAGGCGAACCTGCAGGAGGGCGACCCGCCCGCCGTCCTGGTGACCGGCGAAACCGGTTCGGGGAAGGAGGTCGTGGCGCGCGCCATCCACTACAGCGGGCCGCGGCGCACCAAACCGTTCGTCGAGATCAACTGTGCCTCGATTCCGCAGCAGTTGCTCGAATCCGAGCTGTTCGGCCACGAGCGGGGATCGTTTACCGACGCCAAGGAGCGCAAGCTCGGCCTCGTCGAGACGGCCGACGGCGGCACCCTGTTCCTGGACGAGATCGGCGACATGGACCTCGGCTTGCAAGCCAAGCTGCTCAAGCTGCTGGAGGAAAAGACCGTGCGCCGTATCGGCAGCCTGCGCGACCAGCGGGTCAACGTGCGCATCGTCGCCGCGACCCACCGGCCGCTGGAGCAACTGGTGCGCGAAGGAAAGTTTCGCTCCGACCTGTTCTTCCGCCTGCGCATCGTCCACCTGCACGTGCCACCGTTGCGCGAGCGCGGGGACGACATCCTGCTTCTGGCGCGGCACTTCCTGCGCCTGCACGGCGGCCGCTACGGCCGCAATTCGCTGTCACTCGGGCCGGGCGCCGAGCGCGCGCTCACGGCGCACCGCTGGCCGGGCAACGTCCGGGAACTGCGCAACGTCATGGAGCAGGCCGCGCTACTGGCGCAGGACGACGTGATCGGCGCGGACCACCTCCACCTCGTGTCCTCGATGGTGGAGATCGGCGAGGCCCCGCAGGCCGCGGAAGCCCACCAGTCCGGCTTCGATCTCCCCGGAGGCGGCATCCAACTCGAGGAGGTCGAGCGCAATCTGCTGCTCAAGGCGCTGCAGAAGACGGACTGGAACGTGACCCGGGCGGCGAAGTTGCTCGGCCTCTCCCGGGATACCCTGCGCTACCGGATCGACAAGTTCGGCCTGACGCCTGCCCACTGAGTCCGCGGGTCGCCGCGGAGCGCGCGAGCGCCCCGGGGGCGGGGGAACTGGGGCAACGGGACGTGAGTTCACCCAATTGGGTGGGGCAATTCGCCCGGTGCACCGCGCGCCTGGCGCGAACCTGTCAGGTGGTTCCGTGTCCGCCGAGAGCAAACCGCCCCCGCACGGTCAGGCGGACGCCCTGGCACGCAGGGTGCTTATGTGTTTGCCAACTGAATCACGCAGCAGATTGCGGGCAGCGACAGCGAACCGGATCCCGCGAGACAGCGGAGCATAAACAAGCGTCGCAGGCAGTCTGCAAGCAGCAGGAACGACGGTGGTGCCACGGACGCGCATTGCGCGCCGGGCGGGTGGCCACCGGCAACCGAATCCGCCTGACCTCCGACTGTTGGCGGACCAGGCCCGGCAAGACGGGGAGCCCTTGCCGGGCCTTCTTTTTTTACCGGGAGAGCAGCCAGTAGGCCTGCTCGAGCAACGCGGCCAGCAGCAGGGCCACCGCCATCCACAGCAGCCGGGTCTGCTTCCTCTGTTCCTCCAGCAACCGGATCAGGCCGTCGTCCGCCGGCTTGGCCGAGCGCTCGGTCAGGGCGCGGTGCAGCAGGCGCGGCACCTCGGGCAGGGCGCTCGCCCAGTTCGGCGCCTCGGTCGCCAGGTTGCGCAGCAGGCCGGACATGCCGATCTGCTCCCCCATCCAGCGTTCGAGGAAGGGCTTTGCGGTCTTCCACAGGTCCAGTTCCGGGTCGAGCTGGCGGCCCAGCCCCTCGATGTTGAGCAGGGTCTTCTGCAGCATCACCAGTTGCGGCTGGATCTCGACGTTGAAGCGCCGCGACACCTGGAACAGGCGCAGCAGCGTCTTGCCGAACGAGATCTCCTTCAGCGGCTTGTCGAAGATCGGTTCGCACACGGTGCGGATCGCCGCCTCGAACTCGTCCACCCGGGTGTCCGCCGGCACCCAGCCGGCGTCCAGGTGGGCCTGGGCCACCCGCCGGTAGTCGCGCTGGAAGAAGGCGAGGAAGTTCTGCGCCAGGTAGTTCTTGTCCACGTCGGTCAGGGTGCCCATGATGCCGAAGTCGAGGGCGATGTACTGGCCGGTGTTCGAGACGAAGATGTTTCCCGGGTGCATGTCGGCGTGGAAGAAGCCGTCGCGGAACACCTGGGTGAAGAAGATCTCGACGCCCGCGCGGGCGAGCGCCGGGATGTCCACGTTCTGGGCGCGCAGCTTGTCCACCTGGCTGATCGGCAGGCCGTACATGCGCTGCATCACCATCACCGAGTTCGAGCAGTAGTCCCAGTGCACCTCGGGGACCGCGAGCAGCGGCGAGTACATGAAGTTGCGCCGCAGCTGCGAGGCGTTGGCCGCCTCGCGCATCAGGTCCAGCTCGTCGCGCAGGTGCTTGGCGAACTCGCCCACCACCTCGCGCGGCTTGAGCCGCCTGGCCTCGGACCAGAGCCGTTCCACCAGGCCGGCCGCGGTGTCGAGCAGGGCCAGGTCATTGACGATCACCCGGTCGATCCCCGGACGCAGCACCTTCACCGCCACCTCGGTGCCGTCGAACAGCACGGCGAAATGCACCTGGGCGACCGAGGCGCTGGCCACCGGATCGCGCTCGAAGGACTTGAATACCTCGCCCACCGGCCGGCCGAAGGCACGTTCCAGTTCGGCCGCGGCCAGCTCGGAGGGAAAGGGCGGCACCTGGTCCTGCAGCTTGGCCAGTTCGTCTGCGATGTCGGCGGGCAGCAGGTCGCGGCGCGTGGACAGCACCTGGCCGAACTTGACGAAGATCGGACCCAGCGCCTCCAGCGCCTGGCGCAGCCGCACTGCCCGTGGCGTGTCGAGCCGACGCCAGAACAGCAGGCCGTTGACCAGGCGGGCAAGCCGGCCGCTCGGCTCGTGTTCGAGGATCATCTGATCGAGACCGTAGCGGATGCTCACGGTGCCGATCTTGGCTAGACGCAGGAGGCGCACTGGGGCGGGCCGGTGGGAAAGGCGCGAATGTACACAGATTCCCCGGACCAGTGAAGCGCGCGGAGGGCCGGAAGCCGGTCGCCGTCCGCTATAATGCAAGCTTTTTCCGATGTCCGCCGCGATGGTTGCAGATCTGAAGAACAGGCTCACCGAACTGCTGCGGGCAGCGCTTGCCAACGTGGCCCCGGACGCGCAGCAGGTTTCCATCCTGCTGGAGCGTCCGAAGCAGTCGGCTCACGGCGACTTCGCCACCAACGTGGCGCTGCAACTCGCCAAGTCGCTGCGCCTGAGTCCGCGCGAGGTGGCCGGTCGCATCGTCGCCGAACTGCCGGCCTCGCCCTGGATCGCGAAGGCCGAGGTGGCGGGGGCCGGCTTCGTCAATCTGTTCCTGACCGAGGCCGCCAGGCAGCAGGTCGTGCGCAGCGTGCTCGAAAAGGGCCGGGACTACGGCCGCAGCCGGGAGGGCGGCGGCCGGCGCATGCAGGTCGAATTCGTCTCGGCCAATCCCACCGGGCCGCTGCACGTCGGCCACGGGCGGGGCGCCGCCTACGGCGCCAGCCTGGCCAACCTGCTCGAGTTCGCCGGCTATCAGGTGACCCGCGAGTTCTACATCAACGACGCCGGCAGGCAGATGGACATCCTTGCGGTGTCGACCTGGCTGCGCTACCTGGAGCTGCACGGCATCGTCGTGCCCTTTCCGCCGAACGCCTACCAGGGCGACTACGTGCGCGACATGGCCCGCCAGATCAAGGACGCCCACGGCGAGCGCTACGTGCGCTACGGCGAGGCGGTGCTGGCCGGCGTGCCGGTCCTGCCGGACGCCGGGCGCGACGACGCGGACGCCGCCCGCGAGCGCGAAGCCCATCTGGACGGCCTGATCACCAACGCCAAGGAACTGCTCGGCGACGAGTACGCCTACGTGCACCAGCACGCCCTGTCGGAACAGCTCGCCGACTGCCGCGACGACCTGGCCGAGTTCGGCGTGCATTTCGACTGCTGGTTCTCCGAGAAGTCGCTCTACGACACCGGCCTGGTCGAGCGCGTGGTGGCGAAGCTGGAGAGCGCCGGCCGCGTCTATGCCCAGGACGGCGCCCGGTGGTTCCGCTCCACCGATTTCGGCGACGAGAAGGACCGGGTGGTCCAGCGCGAGAACGGCCAATACACCTACTTCGCCTCGGACATCGCCTACCACCTGAACAAGTACGAGCGCGGCTTCGAGCGCATGGTCGACGTGTGGGGCGCCGACCATCACGGCTACATCCCGCGGGTGAAGGGCGCGGTGCAGGCGCTCGGCCTGGACGCCGACCGGCTGGACGTGGCGCTGGTGCAGTTCGCCGTGCTCTATCGCGAGGGCCGGAAGGTCTCGATGAGCACGCGCGCCGGGCAGTACGTGACCCTGCGCGAGCTGCGCAAGGAAGTCGGCGACGACGCGGCGCGCTTCTTCTACGTGCTGCGCAAGTCCGACCAGCACCTGGATTTCGACCTCGACCTGGCCAAGTCGCAGAGCAGCGACAACCCGGTCTATTACGTCCAGTACGCCCATGCCCGGGTCTGCTCGGTGATGAAGGAGTGGGGCGGCAAGCCGGCCGCGCTGCAGCAGGCCGACCTGGCGCCGCTCTCCTCCGAGCGGGAACTCGCGCTGTGCGCGCGCCTGCTGGAATTCCCGGACGTCGTCGAGGGCGCCGCGGCGGACTTCGCGCCGCACCAGGTCGCGTTCTACCTGCGGGATCTCGCGGCCGATTTCCACACCTACTACAACGCTGAGCGCTTCCTGGTCGACGACGAAGGGCCGAGGCACGCCCGCCTGGCGCTCGCCTGCGCGGTCCGCACCGTGCTGCGCAACGGGCTGGCGCTGCTCGGCGTGAGCGCGCCGGAGTCGATGTGAGCGCAGGCCGCGGGAAGCGCGCCGCCAGGCCGCGCGCGGCCGCCGCGCGCGGTGGCGGCGGCATGCTGGTCGGGATCCTGATCGGCCTGGTGCTCGGCATCCTGCTCGCCCTGGGCGTGGCCTGGTACATCAACCAGGCGCAACTCCCCTTCCAGAACAAGGGGGCCAAGCCGCTGCCCGAGGTGGCCAGGCCGGCCCCCGAGCCCGAGGCGGGCAAGCCGGCTCCGACGCCGCTGCCGGGCAAGCCGGGCGACAGGCCGATCGAGCGACCCCGCTTCGACTTTTACAAGATCCTTCCGGGCGGCGAGGAGGCTGCGCCGCCGCCCGTGGCAGCGCAGCCGGCGCCGGCCGCGCCCGAAGAGATGCTCTACCTGCAGGCCGGTTCCTTCACGAAACCCGAGGACGCTGACAACCTGAAGGCGAAACTCGCGTTATTGGGTATCGAGGCCAGCGTGGTCGAGGCGAGCTTCCCGGACAAGGGAACGTTCCACCGGGTGCGCGTCGGGCCTTACGGCAAGCCCGAGGAGATGGCCAGGACGCGGGCGCTGCTCGCCGAGAACGGAATCCAGGCCAAAGTGGTCAAGGCCAGGGATGGCACGACCAACTGAAGGATCACCCCAGGAGACGACAGAGATGTTCGATCGCAGGAAATTCATTCAAATCGGGCTGGCGGGCATCGCCGCGGCGGGATGGTCGCGACTGGCGGCCGCGGCGGCGATGGCCGGCCGGGACTACGCGGTGATCGCCCAGCCCCTGCCGGTGGAAACCGGCGACAAGGTCGAGGTGCTGGAACTGTTCTGGTACGGCTGCCCGCACTGCTTCGAGCTCGAGCCTAAGCTCGGCAAGTGGGTCAAGGCGCTGCCCAAGGACGTGGAATTCCGGCGCATGCCGGCCATCTTCCGCGACACCTGGGTGCCCGGAGCCAAGCTGTTCTACACGCTCGAGGCGCTGGGCGAACTGCAGCGCCTGAATTCCGGCGTGTTCGATGCCATCCACGTCGAGAGCAAGGAACTGAACGACGAGCAGTCGCTGGCGAACTGGATGGTCTCGAAGGGCGTGGACCGCAAGAAGTTCCTCGACACCTTCAATTCCTTCAACGTCCAGACCAAGGCCAAGCGCGCCGAGCAACTCACCCGGCAGTCCAAGATCCAGGGCGTTCCGGCGCTGATCATCGACGGCAGGTACGCCACCTCCGGCGCCATGGTCGGCGGCCACGAGCAGATGCTGGCCGTGGCGGACGAACTCATCCAGAAGGCGCGCGGCGAGCGCAAGAAGAAGTAGGGGCGCCGCACGCCGCGCGGATCCGGGGCACGGCCGGGCCGATGTCGCTGCGCGTATTTCTGACCGGCGCCTCCAGCGGGCTGGGCGAGGCGCTGGCCCGGCATTACGCGGCCGGCGGCGCCCGCCTGGGCCTGGTGGCGCGGCGGACCGACGCGTTGAAGGCGCTGGCCGCGAGCCTGCCCGGCGACCAACGCACCTACCCGGCAGACGTCGCCGATTCCGCCGCGCTGGCCGAGGCGGCAGCCGATTTCCTGCGCACGGTCGGCGTTCCGGACGTGGTGGTGGCCAACGCCGGCATCTCGGTGGGCACCCTGACCGAACACGCGGACGACCTGCCGGTTCTCGCGCGCGTGCTGCGGACCAACGTGGTCGGCGTGGCGGCGACGTTCCAGCCCTTCGTCGCACCGATGCGCGAGGCCGGCCGGGGAACGCTCACCGGCATCGCCTCGGTGGCGGGCATCCGCGGCCTGCCGGGCGCGGGCGCCTACTGCGCCTCGAAGGCGGCGCTGATTGCCTATCTCGAAAGCCTGCGGGTGGAACTGCGCGGCAGCGGCGTCCGGGTGGTCACGATCAGTCCCGGCTATGTCGCCACGCCGATGACCGCGGTCAATCCCTACCCGATGCCCTTCATCCTGCGGGCGGACGACGCCGCGGCGCGCATCGCCCGGCTGATCGGGCGCGGCGCGTCCTACGCCGTGGTGCCCTGGCAGATGGCGATCGTCGGCACACTCTTGCGTGCCCTGCCGAACGCGCTGTACGACCCGCTCTTCGCCCGCGCCGGACGCAAGCCGCGCGGCCTGCGTATATAGTGCCGGTGCACAACAACGACCGGCGGAATCAGGACGTCCTGGCCTTCGCCGATAATCACGCTTTTCCCGTCTGGAGGACGACACCCATGCGCATGCAGCTTTCCGTCCCGCTGATCATCCTCTCCGCCGCACTCGCCCCGGCGCAGGCCGCCGAGAAACCGCCGACCACCTACTGGATGGATGTAGCCACCGAGAGCGGCATGATGGCCGGCATGGCCGCAGGCGGCAGCACGATGTCCATGCTCGGCAACATGATGAGCGGCGGCGGCGAGAACCGCTCGGTGAAGATGCTGAACCTGTATCTCAACTCGCCCCAGTCCCAGCCGCCGCAGCCCTCGGCCGCGCACGTCATCCCGCCGGGCCAGCGCATGGGCGAGAAGCTGCCGCTGCTGATCGAGACCGCCCAGAAGACCCAGCGCAGCCACGACGAGCCGCCCGAGATGGAGCGCAAGGGCCGGCTGCTGGTCTACTGGGGCTGCGACGACAAGGTGCGGCAGGGCCAGCCGCGGGTGATCGACTTCGGCAGCATGAGCCCGGAGCAGATGGCCAAGTCCATGCCGAGCTTCGCCGGGGCCGGCGGCCAGACCCCGCCGCGCATCCGTTCCGGCTGGCTCTACGCCGACTGGCCGAACCGCGAGAACAGCACCCAGGTGCCGGCCGAGAGCTCGCTGCAGGGCGCGCACGCGATCCAGTCGAACTACACGCCGGACAACATCCGCTGGAACGTCGGCGAGAAGCACGACTTCATGGAGCCGGTCACCCTGGCCATGCTCAGTTCCGATCTGGCCAAGACGATCCCCTTCCGCTGGGGCTCGGTGAGCCACGCCACCGGCTACTTCGCCTGGGCGATGGGCTCGACCGGCAAGGAGAACGAGGCGGTGATCTGGACCTCCAGCGAACTGCCCTCGATGGGGGTGGCCGAATACCTGCCGGGCGGCGAGGTGCGCCGGCTGATCAAGGACAAGGTGGTGCTGCCGCCCTCGGTCACCGAGTGCAAGATCCCGCCGGGCATCTTCGGCGGCGGCGGGGCGATGCTTCGCCTGAACGCATTCGCCGACGAGTTGAACGTCGCCTATCCGCCGCGGCCGGACGATCCGAAGAAACCGTGGAATCCGATCTGGACCGTCAAGGTGCGGGTCAAGTCGGTCGGCACCTCGATGCTCGGCATGGAGACCGACCTGGCCGGCGGACGCGGCGGCAGGGGCGGCGAGGCCGCAGCGCCCGACGAATCCAAGGGCGGCATGGGCGGCGCGGGCGACCTGCTGGAGGGCGCCGGGAAGGCGCTCAAGGGCCTGTTCGGCAACTGATCCGCGCGGGCGGGCCGGCTTCGCGGAGCGGGCCCGCCGCCGATCAGCGGAAGACCACGGTCTTGCGTCCGTTCGGCATGATCCGGTGCTCGCTATGCCACTTCACCGCGCGGGCGAGCACCACGCATTCCACGTCTCGGCCGATTGCCGCCAGCGTTTCCGGGTCCATCGAGTGGTCGACCCGCGCCACGTCCTGCTCGATGATCGGGCCCTCGTCCAGTTCGGTGGTAACGAAGTGGGCGGTGGCGCCGATCAGCTTCACGCCGCGCTGGTGCGCCTGCATGTAGGGCTTGGCGCCCTTGAAGCTGGGCAGGAAGCTGTGGTGGATGTTGATCGCCCGGCCCCGCAGTTCGGCACAGGCGTGGGCCGAGAGGATCTGCATGTAGCGCGCCAGCACCACCAGGTCGATCTCCTTCTCGCGCACGATCTCCATCATCTTCTCCTCCTGGTGCGCCTTGTTCTCCTTGTTCACCGGCAGGTGGAAGAAGGGGATGTTGTAGGAGGCGGCGAGCTGGTAGAAATCCATGTGGTTGGAGACGATCGCCGGGATCTCCATGCGCAGTGTGCCGGCCCGGTAGCGGTAGAGCAGGTCATTCAGGCAGTGACCGTGCTGCGACACCAGGATCATCACCTTCGGCTTCACCGCCGCGTCGTGGATCTTCCAGTTCATGCCGAACTCGTCGCCGAGCTTGCGGAATTCGTCGCGCAGCACCGCCAGTCCGACCTCCGGCCGGCTGATCGAGAACAGCACGCGCATGAAGAACAGCCCGGTCTCCGGGTCGTTGAACTGGGCCGAGTCGATGATGTTGCCGCCGCGCTCGAGCAGGAAGGCGGAAACGTTGTAGACGATGCCCATGCGGTCCGGGCAGGCGAGCGTGAGGATGTAGGTCGGCAGCGGCGTGGACATTTCCGTGTGGAGCCGGGCGGAGCGGAGGAAGGCGGATTAAACCACAAACGGCCCGGGCGGCGGCCGGCAGGAACCGCCGCCCGGGCCGGGCGTCGAACCGGGCGATGAGGCGCGCGATGAAGAGAGTTTTGCTCCAGACGATCCTGGCGTTGCTGGCATGGGGCGGGACCGCACATGCGGCCGACGGCCCTGCACGCACTGCGGTCACGCTCGGCACGGCCACGGCCGGCGGAGGCTTCGAGGCGTACGGCCGCGTCCTCGCCGAGTTGGTCAACGGGCTCGACCCGACGATCGAGGTCCGGCCGCGCGCGACCGGCGGAAGCACCGAGAACGTCGCGCTGCTCGCCGCGGGCCGGGTGGACCTCGCCCTGGTCACCGGCGAGGTCGCCCACGAGGCCTTCGCGGCCGGCGGCGCGCAACCGCCGAGCGTGCTCTCGGCCATGTACTCGACCCCGGGCCTGTTCGCCGTGCGGGCCGATTCCCCCTACCGCCGGATCGAGGATCTGAAGGGCAGGCCGGTGGTCTTCGGCGCACGCGGCTCCGGGCTGGTGGTGCTCGCGCGCTACACGCTCGACGGCATGGGCCTGGACATGCAGCGCGACTTCAAGGCCATCCTGCTCGACCGCATCGAGGACGCGCCCGCCATGCTGCTGGACGGCAGGGCCGAAGCCCTTTGGGGCGGCGGCGCTGGCTGGCCGCCCTTCGTCGCCCTGGCGCGGACGGGCGCGCGCTTCATCGTTCCGGACGCGGAAGCGATCGAGCGCATCGTCGCCAGGCACGGCCTGCTGAGCCGCCTCACGCTGCCGCCAGGTTCGTATTCCGGCCAGGACGCGCCGCTCGCCTCGGTCGGCACCTGGAGCCTGATCCTGATCCGTCCCGGCCTGGACGAGGATCTGGCGTATCGGCTGGCGCGGGCCCTGCACCGCGGCGAGGCGAAACTCGCCCGGCGCCTGCCGCGCGCGGCCGAGACGAACTCGGCCAATACGCTCGCCACGGTGCCGCTCGATCGCCTGCATCCCGGCGCCCTGCGCTATCTCCGCGAAGCCGGATTGATTCAGGCGAAGTAGCAGAGCGAAGTCAACGGCCAGTCTGATCGCGATGGTCCCGCCGGGCCGCCCGCTTCCGGGTCCGGCGCCCTTGCGCAGGCGTGTTGCGCCGGCAGACGGTCTCCGGCAAGCTTCGTGGCGAACAGCCGACGGACAGCCGCAGGAGGAGATCATGGAGAACAAGGTCTGGTTGGAGAGCTATCCCATCGGGATGCCCGCCGAGATCGACCCCGACCTGTTCCTGTCCATCCCGGACCTGATCGAGAAGATCGCCGGCCGGTTTGCCGACAGGCCCGCTTTTCACAACCTCGGTTGCACCTTGAGCTATGCGGAACTGGAGCGGCGCTCGCGCGACTTCGCCGCCTTCCTGCAGGGCTTGCCGGGCATGGCCAAGGGCGACCGCGTGGCCGTCATGTCGCCGAACCTGCTGCAATACCCGGTGGCACTGTTCGGCATCCTGCGCGCCGGCATGATCGTGGTGAACGTCAATCCGCTCTACACGCCGCGCGAGCTGGAACACCAGCTCAAGGACTCCGGCGCCAGGGCCATCGTCATTCTCGAAAACTTCGCCAGCGTCCTGCAGCAGGTGCTCGGAAACACGCCGGTCGAGTACGTGATCACCACGCAGGTCGGCGACCTGCTGCCGGCGCCGAAGCGCTGGATCGTCAACCTGGTCATCAAGCACGTGAAGAGGATGGTACCCGCATGGCGCATCGAGGGCGCCATCCGGCTGTCCGAGGCACTTGCACGCGGCGCTGCGAACTCGCTCAAGCCGGTCGAGGTGGCGCGCGAGGACGTCGCCTTCCTGCAATACACCGGCGGCACCACGGGCGTCTCGAAAGGGGCGATGCTCACCCACCGCAACATCCTGGCCAACCTGGAGCAGACGGGCATCTGGATCTCGGGCAGCTTCGAGGAAGGTACCGAGATCGTCATCGCGCCGCTGCCGCTGTATCACATCTTCTCCCTCACCTCGACCCTGTCCTTCATGAAGTGGGGCAGCCTGATCGTGCTCGTCACCAACCCGCGCGACCTGCCGGCCCTGGTCAAGGAAATGGGGCGGTGGCGGTTCACCGCCATGACCGGCGTCAACACCCTTTTCAACGGCCTGTTGAACACGCCCGGATTCGACCGGCTCGACTTTTCCGCGCTGAAGGTCGCGGTCGGCGGTGGCGCGGCCGTGCAAAAGGCGGTGGCACAGCGCTGGCAGCAGGTGACCGGGCGTTACATCACCGAAGCCTACGGGCTGACCGAGGCCTCGCCCGGCGCCTGCGCCAATCCGCTGGGCGCGCCCTGGAACGGCAGCATCGGCCTGCCGTTTCCTTCCACCGAGGTATCGATCCGCGACGACAGCTTCAACGAGCTGCCGGTCTGGTCCGGAGCGGGCGACATCGACAAGCATACCGGCGAGCTCTGCGTCCGCGGCCCTCAGGTGATGAAAGGCTACTGGAACAATCCCGGGGAAACCGCGAAGGTGATGCAGGACGGCTGGCTGAAGACCGGTGACGTCGGTCACATGGATGCCGGGGGCCGCTTCACGATCACCGACCGCAAGAAGGACGTGATCCTGGTGTCCGGATTCAACGTCTATCCGAACGAGATCGAGAGCG
>DATMWM010000011.1:0-9127 GCA_035562535.1 Rhodocyclaceae bacterium
CCCCAGGACAGGCTGAACTCGCTCGAGGCCGCCGAACGCGACGCGCTGGTCCGCGAACTGGAGCGCCACCGCTGGAACATCTCCAGCCTGGCCCAGCAGTTGAAGACCAGCCGCAACACGATCTACCGCAAGATGAAGCGCCTCGACATCCGCGGGGCCCACGGCGGCAGGAGCGTCGCCTGAGGGCTCGTCCGCCGCGCCGGCGGGCGAGCCGGACGGCGCCGCGGCGTTTCCGCGGCCCGGACGCCGCGGGCGAGTGGTCTGCTTCGCAAATGCCGGAACATGAAAACGCGTCTTGCGGCCCGTGGCGGCGTTGCTCATCCTCGCAATAGTCACAACTATTGCTGCGGTTCGCGCCTTGCCACAGACCGCAATCCATCGTTTTCATCCGGTTCCTCGATTTGCGAAGCAAACCACTAAAATCCGCCGAATGAAGCGCGACGAAGCTCCGCGGATCGCCTGGTCGCTCACCGGCTCCGGCCACTTCCTGAAGGAATCGCTGGACCTCGCGGCCGGCCTGCCGAACGTCGACCTCTTCCTCACCCGGGCGGCGGAAGAAGTGCTGCGCATGTACGACTTCCCGCTGAGCGCGCTGCGCGAGCGCTTCCGCGTGTTTCGCGACAACACCGCCAGCGCCGCGCCGGTCGGCCTGTTCTATCACGGCCACTACCATACCGTGGTCATCGCGCCGGCGACCTCGAACACGGTGGCGAAATGCGTCTGGGGGATCTCCGATACCCTTGTCACCAACATCTACGCCCAGGCCGGCAAGTGCCGCATCCCTTCCATCGTTTTCGCCTGCGACACGTCCGCGGAAGTGGTGACCGAGGCGCCGGGGGAGTGGGTGACCGTCTATCCGCGCCGCATCGACCTGGAGAACGCGCGCAAGCTCGCCGCCTTCGAATACACCACGGTGGTCGACTCGCTGGAGGCGCTGCGCGCCGCGCTCGACAATCGCCTCGCATGCCTGAGCACATCCTCTTCCTGACCGGCCATCTGGCGCACAAGAGCCTGAGCCAGGTGCTGGCGGGAATGCAGTCCGCGCCCTTCACCCACGAGGTGCGCGACATCGGCATCAGCGTGGCCGGCCTGATGACCGCCGACATGATCCGCCGCCGCGTGTCCGCTCCGGTCGCGGCGGACCGCGTGATGGTGCCGGGGCGCTGCCGCGGCGACCTGGTCGCGCTGTCGGCGCACTACGGGGTTCCGGTCGTGCGCGGGCCGGACGAACTGAAGGACATCCCGGCCCATTTCGGCCGGCGCGGCGCGCCCCCCGATCTTTCGCGCCACGACATCCGCATCTTCGCCGAGATCGTCGACGCGCCGCGCATGCGCGTCGAGGAGATCGTCGCCCGCGCGCGGCGCTACGTCGCCGACGGGGCGGACGTGATCGACCTGGGCTGCCTGCCGGAGACGCCCTTCCCGCATCTGGAGGCCGCCGTGGCCGCGCTCAAGGGCGAAGGCTACGCGGCGAGCGTGGATTCGCTGGCGCCGGAGGAACTGCTGCGCGGCGGGCGCGCCGGCGCGGACTACCTGCTGAGCCTCACCGAGGACACGCTGTGGATCGCCGACGAGGTGGCGTCCGCGCCGGTGCTGATTCCCGCGCGCGCCGGCGACCTGGAGTCGCTTTTCCGCGCGGTCCGCGCCATGCAGGCGCGCGGCCGGGCCTTCCTCGCCGACGCCATCCTCGACCCGATCCACTTCGGGCTGACCGGATCGATCGTGCGCTACCACCGCCTGCGCGCCGAGTTTCCCGACGTGGCGATCATGATGGGCACCGGAAACGTCTCCGAGCTGACCGACGCCGATACCAGCGGCATCCACGCGGTGCTGCTCGGCATCGCCTCGGAACTGGGCATCACCGCGGTGCTGACCACCGAGGTCAGCCCGCACGCGCGGCGCGCCGTGAAGGAGATCGATGCCGGCCGGCGCATGTTCCACGCCGCGCGGCAGGCCAACGCGCTGCCGCGGGATTTCTCCCCCGCCCTGCTCACGGTGCACGAGCGCCGGCCCTTTCCGGACAGCCCGGACGAGATCGCCGAACGGGCGCGCGCGGTGCGCGACCCGAGCTTCCGGGTGCAGGTGAGCGAGGTGGGCATCCACGTGTACAACCGGGACGGCCATCACCTGGCCGGCGACCCGTTCGACCTGTTTCCGGCGCTGCGTCTGGAGGGCGACGGGGCGCATGCCTTCTACATGGGCGTGGAGCTCGGGCGGGCGCAGACCGCCTGGCAGCTCGGCAAGCGCTACGCCCAGGACGAGCCGCTGGACTGGGGCTGCGCCGCCGACCGGCCGCCGCAGGACCTCTCGGCGCACCACGCGCCGGGCGCCACGCTGCGCCCGCGCAAGGCCGGGGAGGGCGGTTCTTGATCCTGGAGACCATCGTCACCACCCGCGCCCCGGGCGGCCGGGTGCACATCGCGCCCATGGGGGTGCGCGAGGAGGACGGCCTGCTGGTGCTGGCGCCCTTCCGGCCCTCGGCGACCCTGGACAACGTGCTGGCGGCCGGCTGCGCGGCGGTGAACCGGGTCGATGACGTGCGCATCTTCGCAGGCTGCCTCACCGGCCGCCGCGACTGGCCGGTCGTGCCGGCCAGTCGCATCGCCGGCGTGCGCCTGGAGGCCGCGCTCGGCCACCTGGAGGTCGAGCTGGAGCGGGTCGAGGACGACCCGGTGCGGCCGCGGCTGGTCTGCAGGCCGGTTTTCGAGGCCGCGCACGCGCCCTTCCGCGGCTTCAACAGGGCCCAGGCGGCGGTGATCGAGGGCGCCATCCTGGCGAGCCGCCTGCACATGCTGCCGGCCGAAAAGGTGGATGCGGAGATCGGCTACCTGCGGATCGCGGTGGAAAAGACCGCCGGCACGCGCGAATTGGAGGCCTGGGGCTGGCTGATGGAGAAGATCGCGACGCACCGCGCCGCGGCCGGGGAGCCCGCGCGGTGACCCGGATGCTGGCCAGCGTGCTGGATGCCACCGAGGCGGTTCTCGCGGTCGAGGCGGGCGCCGACATCGTCGATCTCAAGGATCCGGGCCGCGGCGCGCTCGGCGCGGTGGCGCCGGAAGCGCTCGCGCAGGCGCTCGCCGCGGTGGCCGGCCGCCGGCCGGTGAGCGCCACGGTCGGCGACCTGCCGATGCGGCCGGACCTGCTGGCACGCGAGGCTGCGCGCACCGCCGCGGCCGGCGTGGATTACGTCAAGCTCGGCCTGCTGCCCGGACCCGGGCTTGCCGAGTGCATATCGGCGCTCGGCGGCCTGGCCGGCGAGGCGAGGCTGGTGGCGGTGCTCTTCGCCGACCGCTGGCCGTATCCGGGCGCGCCGGAGGCGCTGGCGCGCGCCGGATTTGCCGGCGTCATGGTGGACACCGCGGACAAGTCGGCGGGCGGGCTGCGCCGCCACCTGGACGAGGCGGCGCTGCGCGCGTTTCTTCGCGAGGCGGCCGCGTCCGGCCTGTTCGGCGGACTGGCCGGATCGCTCGCCCGCGCCGACATCCCGGCGCTGCTCGCGCTCGGTCCGGACGTGCTCGGCTTCCGCGGCGCCCTGTGCGCCGGCGGCTCGCGCACCGCCGGCCTCGATCCGGCGGCGCTGCGCGCCGTTCGGGCGGCCATTCCGGCCGCGGCGGCGGGCCGGTCGCGCCCGGACGATCAGCCGCGCAGCATGGCGCGCAGCGCGGGGTAGGCGTTGCGGTTCAGCGCGTAGGTGGTGAAGCAGCCGCGCCGCATGTAATCGGGAAAGGCCGGATCGACGACGCCCAGCCGGCTCAGCTCCTCGGCGCTGGCGTCCTGCCCGGGCAGTTCGCAGGACTTCACCAGGACGAGCTGGCGGGCGCTCATGCGGCCGGCGAACCAAGCGGCCAGGCTGTCGGAACTGACGTCCCAGCCGGGCGGGATCTCCTCGGCGCGGGCGAGCATCGCGGCCGGCAGCCAGACCGCGACCCGCTCGCGCTTGAGCGCCGCATAGAGCGCGTCCGGCCGGGCGGCCGGCAGCAGCCTGGGCTCGATCGCCGCCAGCATCAGCGCGTACTGCTCCATGGCAAGGATCGCCATGCGGTGCGCCGCGCCCTCGTCGAAGCGCCAGTGGGACTGGGCGTCGCGGACCTGGTCGGCGAAGGGACCGCCGCCGGGCACCACGATCACCCGGCCCGGGCCTTCCTGCGCCAGCATGTCGAGCCAGTCGCGCAGCAGCGGATCGGCGGCCAGACTGCCGCCGAGCTTAACGACCCACATGGTTCCCTCCTTCCGCGAGCCGGCGCCGCAGCAGCCAGGCCACCGCCGCCGCCGGCGCGCACGTGGCGGCCCAGTCGGCGGTCGCGGGTCCGGCCGGGACCAGCGACGAGAAATCCACGTAGGGCCGTTCCAGGCGCCGGGCGAGCCGCGCCGCCAGGAAGCGACCGACGCCGGCGCCGACCACGGGCGCGGCCGGGGCGAGCAGGCCGCGGGAAAGCACGCGGGCGCAGGCGGCTTCGATGCGGCCGAGCTGGGCATCGGCGAGCCAGCGTGCGAGCCGCCGCCAGTCGTCCATGCCCGCGTCCTCCAGATCGCGGCCGATCATGCGGGCCAGCCGGCGCGCGCTCGCCTCCTGCGTCTTCGGGCCGCCGTCGGCGGCCGGGTGCTGGTCGGCCTCTCCGGGCAGTTCGCCGGTCAGCCGGTGCAGGTCGGCGGCCGTGGCGAAGTGCTCGGCCATCAGGCCCGTCCAGGCGCCTGCGAACGGCGCGCGGGAGGCGAGCGCCATCACCGGCGTGCGCACGACGCCGGTATAGACCAGCTCCTCCTCGGCCAGCCGCTGGGCGTCGTTCGTGCCCAGGGTGCGCGGCTCGCCGCCGGCGACCGCGGCGATGTCCGTGGTGGTGCTGCCGATGTCGACCAGCAGGGCGGCCGGCAGGCGTCCGGCGACCAGCGAGGCGGTGGCATGCCAGTTCGCCGAGGCGATGGAGGCGATGGACGGGCCCCGGCGCGCCTCCAGCGGCGGGTCCGCGAATCCCATGGCGCCGGCATAGAACGCGAGCCGGCCGGAAAGCCGCGCGCAAAGCACGCCGGCGATCCGGACCACGCCCTCGGCGCGGCCGGCGAAAAGGTCCGCCATCTCCCCGGTCATGGTGACCGCGTGGGCCGGCGCGGGGCCGATGCGCTGCTCGGCCTGATCGAGCGCCGACTCCAGCCGGTCGGTCCCTTCCCAGAGCGGGCAGGGGATCTGGACCACCCGGGACAGGGTGCCGTCGGCCTCCAGGCGGGCGGCCTTGAGATGGGCGCCGCCGACGTCCCAGCCGATGACGGTCGCGTCAGCCATGCGCGGCCGCCAGTCCAATCGACACCGCCCGGCCGCGGTCCGGCACGAGGGACCCGACGCGGGACGGCTGTGCGAGCACCAAGGCGGCGAGGTTGCAGCCGAGCGCTTGGCGCAAGCCGGCGAACGAAGTCGTCAGCCGCGGGTTGATCTCGATGACGGCGAGCCCGCCCGGGCCCGCCACCAGGTCGATGCCGACATAGCCCTCCAGCCCCGGGATCGCCCGGGCCACCGCCTGCGCCAGGGCGACCATGTCCGGCGTCGGCGGCAGGGCATTGACTTCCAGCCGGCGCAGCGACAGGCGCCGTTCCGTTGTTTCGACGTGCTGGCGGTTGCAGCACAGCACCTCGGCGCGACGCCGGCCGACGACCACCGACAGGCTCAGCGCCTCGCCCTCGATCCAGGGCTGGGCCACGCGCGCGCCGCGCGGCGATGCCGAAAGCATGGCGCGGGCGGCCGCCGCCGTGTCGACCAGACAGGTCCCGGCGCAGCCGGCGCCGTCGTCCGGCTTGACCACCCAGCGGCCGGCGCGTTCGCCGATCTGCTCCGGCGAACCGAAGGTCGGCACGACCGGAATGCCGGCAGCCTGCAGCGCGGCCGCGGTGCGCAGCTTGCTCGCCGTCACCGCGATCGCCTCCGGCCGGCAGCCGACCAGCAGGCGTCCGCGCCGGCACGCGGCCCGTGCGAGCGCTTCCAGGGTGCCGCCGGTCTCTGGGGCCACCGGCCAGACCGCGTCGGTCCGGTCCATGGCCTGCAGATAGGCGGCGAGCGGGTCACTGCCCGGCTCGACCGGCAGCACGCGTACGCCGTCGAGCCGCAGCGGCGGCATGCGCGCGTCCCGGGTCACCGTCACGTCCAGCCAGGGCAGTTCGGAGAGATCGCGCGCGAGCGCGCGCAGCATCAGGTCGCCTTCGGCGCGCAGGCTCTCGGGTAGCGGCTCCCGGGCCATGCCGCCGCCGGTGATAAACTCGTAGGCGAGTATCCTCACGGCGTTTCCCGATGGAACTGGCGGCGGTGATCGACCTGATGGGCGGGCGCGTCGTGCATGCCCGCTGCGGAATGCGAAACGAATACAGGCCGGTGGCGTCGGCACTTTGCGCCGGGTCCGGGCCCGAAGCCGTGGCCGATGCCCTGCTCGGATTTCATCGGTTCTCCGCGCTCTACGTCGCGGACATCGACGCGATCCTGGGCGCGGGAGACAACCTCGCGGCGCTGCGCGGCATCCGCGCGCGCCATCCGGAAGCGGATTTGTGGCTGGACTGCGGCGTGCGCGACGAGGCGGCGCTGCGCCGCGTGCGCGACAGCCTGGCCTGCACGCCTGTGCTCGGCAGCGAGTCGCTGGGCGACGCGCGCCTGCCCTGGCGGGCGATCGCCGCCGGCGAGGACGTCGTCCTCTCGCTGGATTTCAGGGACGGGCAGTTCCTCGGTCCCCCGGACCTGTTCGACGCGGTCCGCGACTGGCCGGGGCGCCTGATCGGGCTGGACTTGGCGCGGGTGGGCGCCGGCCGCGGACCGGATCTCGGCCTGCTGCACCGGCTGCGAGAGCGGGCACCACATGCCCGCATCCATCTGGGCGGTGGCGTGCGCGGGCCGGCGGACCTGGCGGCCTGCCGCCGGGCGGGCGCGGCGGGCGTGCTGCTGGCGACCGCGCTTCACGATGGCAGCCTGACGCGACAGGACCTGGCGGAAGCCGCCTGAAGCAGCGGAGGCGGGCCCCGCAACCGCGCGGGACCCGCTCCGTCGAACCGGAAGGCTTCCGGGCTCAGGAATGCGCCTGGAAGGGATGCTGGGCCGAGCCCTTCTTGGCGACCACCTCCGCGGCGGTGGGTTCGCCCTTCACCGCGCGGGCGATCGCCTCCTTGGTGGCACGGTAGTTGAAGTCCTGGATCTTCGCGTCGTCCGCGGCCTGCCAGTGGATGAACACGCCGACGCAGACGAACAGGTTGTCCGCCTCGTCCGCCGGGATCGTGCCGTCGGCGACCGAGTCGGCCACCGCCATCGCCACCGCGCGCTGGGCCGGGCCGAACATCTGCACCGCCTGTTTGGCGCCCTTGATCGTCACCTTGTTGAACATGACGGTGGCCGGCTTGCAAAGCAGGTTCGGCGCCACCACCGCGAGCAGCGAGGTGAAGCCGTCCTTGTTGTTGACCAGCGCGTTGGCGAAGGCGGTTTCGGCGGCGCTGCCGCGCGGCCCCAGGATCAGGTCGATGTGGGCGACCTCGTTGCCGTCGCCGACCAGCGACTCGCCGACGCACAGTCCGTTGATTTTTGCCATGGTGTTCCTCCTCTCGATTGAACGGTTGGGTGGGTGACGCGGGACGATTCCCCCGTCATTTTACCGCGCAAGCCGGGGTTCGGTTCCGCGGCGGTAAATTCTGTTTCGAGCGCGTCCTCGATCGCGGCGGCGAGCATCGTGGCCACGGTGAGGTCGGCGCTGGTTCCCGGGTTCAGTCCCCGGCCCTTGAGTTCGCGGTCCCATTCCAGCAACGCGGGCACGACGCTTTCCGGATCGGCGCATCGACCCAGGCCTTCGGCGAGTTCTCCCGCGTGCGTAGCGACCTCGGCGGCCGCGGGCGCGCCGAACTTGCGCGCCACCAGCGTGTCCGGCAGCCAGGCCATCAGGTTCAGATAGACCGCCGTGGCGGCCCATTCGCGGCGTCCCCAGCGGGCAAGCGCTTCGCGCCAGAGCGGAACCGCCAGATCCAGGACGTCGGAAAACCCTTCGGCATACTGCCGGGCGATGCCGTCGCGCGCGGACGCCTCGCGCATCGCTTCCATGAGCGTGACCGAGGGCGGCTCCGCCACGTCGTGGCGGGCGCTGCGGCCGAGCCCGCCGGGTTCGGCCAGCCGGATCGCCTCGTAGGCGAGCCGGGCATCCTCGATGTCGAGATCCGCGAGCACCGTTGCGAGCGCCTGGCGCAGCCCGCCACTTTCGGCTGCGGCCGCAAGCGCCGCCTGCGCGAGCGGCGCGGCGAGCAGCACGATGCCCAGGTTGGTGTTGCAGGACACCACGAGGCGCCTCGCCTGCACCGCCGCCAGGATGCGTTCGCCCACGCGCAGCCCCGGCGCGGACAGCGGCGGCGCGACCGCCGCGGCGCTTACGGCGAAATCGGCGGTGCTCATGCCGTGGCCGCCGCCGTGCAGGCCGACGTTTCCCGGCTTGAGCGCGCGCAGTTCCAGCTCGCAGGCGTCGACCACCGCCCGCGCCAGCCAGGCGCTGCGGTCGGTTCGGAGCGCGGCCGTGGCGTTCAACCGGCCGCCTCCAGGCGGGGCCTCAGCCGGCGCTGGACGAAATCGTCCACCAGCCGCTGGGCGATGTCGAACCCGGTCACGCCCTGCAGCCCTTTCCAGGCGGGGATGGAGTTGACCTCGATCACGGTCAGCGCGCCCCGGGCATCGCGCATGATGTCGACGCCGGCATAGTCCATGCCCAGCGCGCGGGCCGCATCGAGCGCCAGCCGGCTCATCGCCGGGTCCGGCTCGCAGGGCTCGCAGCGCGCGCCGCGGGCCACGTTGTTGATCCAGCTGCGGCCGCGGCGGACCATCGCGGCGACCGCGGCGCCGCCCGCGACCAGCACCCGCCAGTCGCGCCACTGCCCCGGCGCGGAGGGGACGAAGCGCTGCAGGTACCACACGCCGGCGTACTCGGCGGCCTCGGGGATCGCATCGCCGCGCGCCAGCCGGCGCAACCCTTTGCCCTGGGAGCCGAACAGCGGCTTGACCACCAGCTCGCCGCCGCCCGCGGTCTCGCGCAGCAGGATGCGGCGTGCCCACCCCGCCGACCTGGGCCACCGAAAGCGCGGTCCAGGCCCGGCGCATCCTGCTGCGCGAGACCGCGGGCGGCGGCGAACT
>DATMWM010000012.1:0-3922 GCA_035562535.1 Rhodocyclaceae bacterium
AGCGCGACGTCCGAGGCAAGCTCGGCCACCTCCCGCCGCAGCGCCTCCGGCAGCCGGTAGGGGTTCTCCATCGCGTCCAGCTTCACCATGCCGGAGGCATCCGGCACGTGGTAGGCGGACAGCGCCAAGATCTCCGGGCGGATCAGCTCTTGCGGCGAGGCGGGCATGGCGGACGCACAGCAGATTTGTCCATGAGATTCAGCGGTGCATGCGCATTTCGGCGGATCGCGCATGCGCCTGCAGCCCCTCGCCGTAGGCGAGCGAGGCGGCGATCGCGCCCAGCGTCTTCGCGCCCTCGGCCGAGATCTCGATCAGGCTGGAGCGCTTCTGGAAGTCGTAGACCCCGAGCGGCGAGGAGAAGCGCGCGCTGCGCGAGGTGGGCAGGACATGGTTCGGCCCGGCGCAGTAGTCGCCTAGCGCCTCCGAGGCGTAGTGGCCCATGAAGATGGCGCCGGCATGGCGGATCAGCGGCAGCAGCCGCTCGGGCTCGGCCACGGACAGCTCCAGGTGCTCGGGCGCGATCCGGTTGGCGATCGCGCAGGCTTCCTCCAGGTCGCGCGTGCGGATCAGCGCCCCGCGCCGCGCCAGCGAGGCGGCGATCACCTCGCGGCGCGGCATCTGCGGTAGCAGGCGCTCGATCGCCGCCGCCACCGCGTCGAGGAAACCGTCGCTCGGGCAGAGCAGGATGGACTGGGCCATCTCGTCGTGCTCGGCCTGGGCGAACAGGTCCATCGCCACCCAGTCCGGGCTGCCCGAGCCGTCGGATACGATCAGCACCTCGGAGGGGCCGGCCACCATGTCGATGCCGACCACGCCGAACACCCGGCGCTTGGCCGCGGCCACGTAGGCGTTGCCCGGGCCGACGATCTTGTCCACCTGGGGAATGGTCGCGGTGCCGTAGGCGAGCGCCCCGACCGCCTGCGCGCCGCCGATGGTGAATACCCGGTCGACGCCGGTGATCGCCGCCGCCGCCAGCACCAGCGGGTTCTTCTCGCCGCGCGGCGTGGGCACCACCATGATCAGTTCGCCGACGCCGGCCACGCGGGCGGGGATGGCGTTCATCAGCACGGAACTCGGATAGGCCGCCTTGCCGCCGGGCACGTACAGGCCGACCCGGTCCAGCGCGGTCACTTTCTGCCCGAGCCGGGTGCCGTCCGGCTCGGTATATTCCCAGGACTGCATCAACTGGCGTTCGTGATAGGCGCGCACCCGCTGCGCCGCCTGCGTCAGCGCCTCACGCTGCTCCGGCGCCAGGCCGTCCAGCGCCGCCTGCAGTTCCGCCTTCGGCAGTTCCAGCTCGGCCATCGAGGCGGCTTCCAGCCCGTCGAAGCGCCGCGTGCAGTCGAGCACCGCGGCGTCGCCCTCCCGCCGCACCGCCGCCAGGATCTCGGCCACCACGCGCTCCACACCCTCGTCCTGCGCCGATTCGAAGGCCAGCAGGTCGGCGAGCCGGCGCTCGAAGCCCGGGTCCACCGACGACAGCCGCCGGATCGCGCTCACGCCGCCGCTCCCGCGAAGGCCTCGATCACCGGCTGCAGCGCATCGCGCTTCATCTTGAGCGCGGCCTGGTTGACGATTAGCCGCGAGCTGATCGGCATGATCTCCTCCACCTCCTGCAGGTTGTTCGCGCGCAGCGTGCCGCCCGTGCTCACCAGATCCACGATCGCGTCGGCCAGCCCGACCAGCGGGGCGAGCTCCATCGAGCCGTAGAGCTTGATCAGATCCACGTGCACCCCCTTGGCGGCGAAGTGGTCGCGGGCGGTCTTCACGTACTTGGTGGCCACCCGCAGGCGGGCGCCCGAGCGCACGGCGCCGGCATAGTCGAAGCCGACCGGCGCGGCCACGCTCATGCGGCAGCGGGCGATCTTCAGATCCACCGGCTGGTACAGGCCGGTGCCGCCGTGCTCGAGCAGCACGTCCTTGCCGGCGATGCCCAGATCCGCCGCGCCGTACTGCACGTAGGTCGGCGTGTCGGTGGCGCGCACGATCACCAGCCGCACGTCCGCGCGGTTGGTGCCGATGATCAGCTTGCGCGAGCGTTCCGGGTCGTCCGCCGGCACCACGCCGGCGGCGGCCAGCAGCGGCAGGGTTTCCTCGAAGATCCGCCCTTTGGACAGGGCCAGGGTGATGCCGGTCAAGTTCGGTTCCCGCCTGGACAAAGCGCGATTTTACCCGAGGATGCGGCGCCGCCCCCGGCCGGTCAGGCGCGGATGCGGCTCACCCGCGCGCCGAGCGCCGAAAGCTTGCCGTCCAGGCCCTCGTAGCCGCGGTCGAGGTGGTAGATGCGGTCCACGACCGTGCGCCCGTCCGCCACCAGGCCGGCGATCACCAGCCCGGCAGAGGCGCGCAGGTCGGTGGCCATCACGGTCGCGCCGTCGAGTCGCGCCACGCCCTGCACCACCGCGGTGTTGCCGTCGATGCGGATGTCCGCGCCCAGCCGCGCCAGTTCCACCGCGTGCATGAAGCGGTTCTCGAAGATGGTCTCGCGGATCATCGCGGTGCCCTCGGCCACCGCGTTCAGCGCCATGAACTGCGCCTGCATGTCGGTCGGGAACGCCGGATAGGGCGCGGTGCGGATGTTCACCGCGCGCAGTTTCGGCGGCGCGGACAGGCGGATCGCGTCGCGCTCGATGTCGATCTCGCAGCCGGCGTCCATCAGCTTGTCGATCACCGCGTCCAGATAGCTCGAAGAGGTTCCGGTGAGCCGAACCTCGCCCCCGGTCACCGCCGCGGCGCACAGGTAGGTCCCGGTCTCGATCCGGTCCGGCATGACCCGGTGCGCGCAGCCGTGCAGCCGCTCCACGCCCTGGATGCGGATCACGTCGCTGCCGGCCCCGGAAATGCGCGCGCCCATGGCGACCAGGCAGTTGGCCAGGTCCACCACCTCCGGCTCCCGGGCGGCGTTCTCGATCACGGTCTCGCCTTCGGCCAGCACCGCGGCCATCATCAGGTTCTCGGTGCCGGTCACGGTGACCATGTCGGTGAACAGCCGCGCACCCTTCAGCCGCGCCGCCTGCGCCAGCACGTAGCCGCCCTCGACCCGGATCTGCGCGCCCATGGCCTGCAGACCCTTGATGTGCTGATCGACCGGGCGGGCGCCGATGGCGCAGCCGCCGGGCAGCGACACCCGCGCCTCGCCGGCGCGCGCCACCAGCGGACCGAGCACCAGCACCGATGCGCGCATGGTCTTCACCAGGTCGTAGGGCGCCACAGGATTCGTCAGCGCCGAGGCGTCCAGCGTCACTGCGTCCGGCGCCTCCCGGGTCACCTTGACGCCCATCTGCTCGAGCAGGCGCAGCATGGTGCGCACGTCGTTCAGTTGCGGCAGCCGGCTCACGGTCACCGGGTCGCGGGTGAGCAGCGCGGCGCACAGGATCGGCAGCGCGGCGTTCTTTGCGCCGGACATCGCCACTTCTCCGCGCAGGCGCGCACCGCCCTCGATCGCGAGCTTGTCCATCTCAGCCCCGCCCCTGCGCGGCCTGCCACTCCTCGGGGGAGTAGGTGCGCATCGATAAAGCGTGGATCTCGGCGCGCATGCGGTCCCCCAGGGCCTTGTAGACGAGTTGGTGCTGCTGCACGCGGGACTTGCCGCGGAATTCGGCGCTGACCACCAGCGCCTCGAAATGCTGGCCGTCGCCGGCCACCTGCAGAATTTCGCAGGGCAGGCCCTGACGGATCCAGGTCTCTATGTCTTGGGGAGCAATCATGGATGTTCCTCGAACTTCGATCGGGCGGGCATCAGGCCCGCAGTTTATAACCGCTCTTGAGCAGCCAGAGCGTGAGTCCCGCCAGGCCGAGCAGGCAGGCGGAAACCACGGCCAGGCTCAGCCCGGGCGGCACGTCCGACACGCCGTAGAAGCCGTAGCGGAACCCGTCGATCATGTAAAAAACCGGGTTGAAATGAGAAAGCCCCTGCCAGAAC
>DATMWM010000013.1:0-5114 GCA_035562535.1 Rhodocyclaceae bacterium
GCACGTGATCGTCGGCAACGAGGTGGTCGAGGTGTCGACCTTCCGCGCCGCCAACGACCGCGAGGCGGAGACCGACGAGCACGGCCGGGTGCTGCGCGACAACGTCTTCGGCAGCCAGGAGGAGGACGCGGCGCGGCGCGACTTCACGATCAACGCGCTGTACTACGACCCGACCCACGAGACCGTGGTCGACTATCACCACGGCGTGGCCGATCTCAAGCAGAAGACGCTGCGGGTGATCGGCGAGCCGCACAAGCGCTACCGCGAGGACCCGATCCGCCTGCTGCGGGCGGTGCGCATGGCCGCCAAGCTCGGCCTGGCGATCGACCCGGCGGCGCGCGCGCCGATCCGCGAGATGGCGCCGCTGCTGGAGAACGTGCCGGCCGCGCGGGTCTTCGACGAAATGCTCAAGCTGCTGCTCTCGGGCCACGCGGTGGAGTGCATCCGCCAGTTGCGCGACGAGGGCCTGCACCACGGCCTGCTGCCGCTGCTCGACGTGATCCTGGAGCAGCCGCTGGGCGAGCGCTTCGTCATGCTGGCGCTGGCCAACACCGATGCGCGGGTCACCGCCGGCAAGCCGGTCTCGCCGGGCTTCCTGTTCTCCACCCTGCTCTGGCACGAGGTGCTCGCGGCCTGGGAGACGCGCAGGGGCGCCGACGAGCCGCGCATCCCGGCGCTCTACGCGGCGATGGACGACGTGCTCGAACGCCAGTCGGAGAAGCTGGCGATCACCAGGCGCATCGCCGGCGACATCAAGGACATCTGGGCGCTGCAGCCGCGCTTCGAGCAGAACACCGGCAAGCGGCCGCTGCGCCTGGTCGAGCAGCCGCGCTTCCGCGCCGGCTACGACTTCCTGCTGCTGCGCGCGGAAAGCGGCGAACTGCCGAAGGAACTGGCCGACTGGTGGCGCGCCTTCGCCGAGGGCGACACCGAGCAGCGCATGGCCATGCTCACGCCCGAGAAGAAACCGGCCCGCCGCCGGCGCCCGCGCCGCCGGCGCGAAGCGGAGGGGCCGGCGCAAGATGAAGAACGTAGGGTGGAATAGGCGCGCAAGCGCCGTATTCCACCTTCCGTGCATGGATGGTGGGATACGGTCCGTTCGGGCCTATCCCACCCTACGAGCCTGGCCGAATCGTGGCGGGCCATCGCCGAGGGCGACACCGGGCAGTGAATGGCCGTGCTCACGCCCGGGAAGAAGCCGGCGCAACCGACACGACGTAGGGTGGAATAGGCGCGCAAGCGCCGTATTCCACCGTCCGTGCGTGGATGGTGGGATACGGCCCGTTGGGGCCTATCCCACCCTACGAGCCTGGCCGAATCGTGGCGGGCCATCGCCGGGGGCGACGCCGTGCAGTCGATGGCCGTGCCCACGTCCGGGAAGAAGCCGGCGCAAGCGACACGACGTAGGGTGGAATAGGCGCGCAAGCGCCGTATTCCACCTTCCGCGCTTGGACGGTGGGATACGGCCCGTTGGGGCCTATCCCACCCAACGAGTCTGGCCGAATCGTGGCGGACCATCGCCGCGGGCGACACCGGGCAGTGCATGGCCGTGCTCACGCCCGGGAAGAAGCCGGCGCAACCGACACGACGTAGGGTGGAATAGGCGCGTAAGCGCCGTATTCCACCGTCTGTGCGTGAAAGGTGGAATACGCCCTGCGGGCTATTCCACCCTACGAGTCCCACGAGTCCTACGAGTCCCACACGCCCCGGAACCCTGAATGCTGGCCAAGGCACGCTATGTCGTCGTGGAGGGGCCGATCGGCGTCGGCAAGACCTCGCTCGCCCGCAAGCTCGCCGAGCGGCTGCAGGCCGACCTGCTGCTGGAGCGGCCGGAGGACAACCCGTTCCTGGCGCGCTTCTACCAGAACATGGAGCGCTACGCGCTGCCCACCCAGCTCTTCTTCCTGTTCCAGCGCATGAACCAGCTCGCCGCCCTGCCGGTCGAGGGCCACCTCGAACGCTGCGTGGTCTCGGACTTCCTGCTGGACAAGGATCCGCTGTTCGCCGCGCTCAACCTGCCCGAGGAGGAACTGGTGCTCTACGAGGAGGTGCGCAGCCGGCTGAAGCCGCAGGCGCGCCGCCCGGACTTGGTGATCTACCTGCAGGCCGAACCGGACACCCTGGCGGAACGCGTGCGCCGGCGCAACGTCGAAGCCGAGAGGAAGATCGGCGAGCCCTACCTGGCGCGGGTCGCCGAGCGCTACGCCCGCTATTTCCACGCCTACGACGCCTCGCCGCTGTTCATCGTCAATGCCGATTCGCTCAATCCGGTGGACGAGCCCGGCGACTTCGAGCTGCTGCTGGAGCGGCTGAACGGGATGCGCAGCTACCGCGAGTTCTTCGGCTACGCCGAGTAGCGCGGCGGGCTTGTCAACCCGGTTCCCAAGCCCCAACGTTAACGCGCCTGCCGATCACCCATAGGAGTCTGGCACATGACCTACCTGCAAGAGCCGCGCAAGCCGGTCACCCTCACCGAACTGGGCCGCATGCGCGGCGCCGGCGAGAAGATCGCCGTGCTCACCTGCTACGACGCGAGCTTCGCCGCCCTGCTCGACCGCTGCGGCGTGGACGTGCTGCTGGTCGGCGACTCGCTCGGCAACGTCCTGCAGGGCCAGACCACCACCCTGCCGGTGACCATGGAGCACATGGCCTACCACACCGCCTGCGCGGCGCGCGGCCGCGGGCCGGAGGGCCGCGCCTTCCTGGTCGCGGACATGCCCTGGGGCTCCTACCAGGAAAGCCGGGAGCAGGCGATGCGCAACGCCGCCGCGCTGATGGCCGCCGGCGCGCAGATGGTCAAGCTGGAGGGCGGCGAGTACATGGCCGAGACCGTGCGCTTCCTGGTCGAGCGCGGCGTGCCGGTTTGCGCGCACATCGGGCTCACGCCGCAGTCGGTGCATCAGTTGGGCGGCTACCGCGTCCAGGGCAAGACCGAGGAAAGCGCCCAGCGCCTGCGCAGCGACGCCTGGGCGCTGCAGGAGGCCGGCGCGGCGCTGATGGTGCTCGAGATGGTGCCGGCCTTCCTGGCCGCCGAGATCACCGGCACGCTGGAGACCTGCGCCACCATCGGCATCGGCGCCGGCAAGGACTGCGCCGGCCAGGTGCTGGTGCTGCACGACATGCTCGGCATCTTCTCCGGCAGGCGCCCGCGCTTCGTCCGCAACTTCATGGAGGGCGCGGCCGGCGTCGACGACGCGGTCAAGCGCTACGTGGCGGCGGTGAAGGAAGGATCCTACCCGGCCGCCGAGCACACCTACTGATGCCGGCCATGCGCATCCACGAGACGATCGCCGGCCTGCGCGCGGCCCTGGACGCCGAGCGACGGGGCGGCCGCCGGGTCGCCTTCGTGCCGACCATGGGCAACCTGCACGAGGGCCACGCCGCGCTCATGGAGCAGGCGCGCGGGCACGGCGAGTGCGTCGTGGCGAGCGTGTTCGTCAACCGCCTGCAGTTCGGACCGCGCGAGGACTTCGACACCTACCCGCGCACCTTCGCCAACGACTGCGCGAAGATGGAAGCGGCCGGCGTGGCGCACGTCTTCGCCCCGGACGAGCGCGAGATGTATCCGGCGCCGCAGACCTACCACGTGCAGCCCGACCCGCGGCAGGCGGACATCCTGGAGGGCGAGTTCCGCCCCGGCTTCTTCCGCGGCGTGGCCACGGTGGTGGCCAAGCTGTTCAACGTCGTCCAGCCCCAGGCGGCGGTGTTCGGCAAGAAGGACTACCAGCAGCTCATGATCATCCGCAACATGGTGCGCGAACTGGCCCTGCCGATCGAGATCGTGGCCGGGGAGACCCGCCGGGCCGCCGACGGCCTGGCGCTGTCCTCGCGCAACGGCTACCTCTCGGCGGCCGAGCGGGCCGAGGCGCCGCGCCTGCAGCGGGTCCTCGACCGGGTGCGCCGGCGCATCCTGGACGGCGAGCGGGATTTCGCCGACCTGGAGGCGGATGCGGTTTTAGAGTTGCGCACCCATTCCTGGGGGCCGCAGTATGTTGCAGTGCGCAGACAATCCGATCTACAATCCGCAGCCGCTCACGATTCCGGGCTGGTAGTTCTGGGCGCGGCACTCCTCGGGAGCACGCGCCTGATCGACAACCTGGAAGTTTAGGACGCCGCGATGCGCTCAGGCCTGCGGTGCGCCAGCAGCGAATGATGCGAGCCCCCGGGCGCGCACCCTTTGCCAGACGTGCCGTTTAAGGAGCGAACGATGCAACGGACCATGCTTCAGTCCAAGCTGCACCGCGTGACGGTCACCCATGCCGAGCTGCACTACGAGGGTTCGTGCGCCATCGACGAGAACCTGCTCGACGCTGCGGACATCCACGAGTACCAGGCGATCGACATCTACAACGTAAACAACGGCGAGCGCTTCTCCACCTACGCCATCCGCGCCGAGCGCGGCACGGGGATCATCTCGGTCAACGGCGCCGCCGCGCGCAAGGCCGCGGCGGGCGACCTGCTGATCATCGCCGCCTATGCCCAATATACCGAGCTCGAATTGCAGAAATACGAACCCCGGCTGATCTACGTCGACGGGCGCAATCGCATCCTGGACAAGCGCGCGCGCATCCCGGTCCAGCTCGCCGGCTGAGCGGTATCCTTGTCCACGAAAATAGGCCCGCGCGAGCGGGCCTTTTTCATGATTCGTCCGGATTTCGCGCGGGGTCGATAGCGTCGAAGTTCGCCACGAAACCCCCTCTCCCTCGATGGGAGAGGGTGGGGGTGAGGGTGAAAACCGAGGCTACTCTCCCCCTCTCCCTGTCCCTCGCCCGCCAGGGGCGAGGGGACGATCCCCGCAAGCCTTTCCCTACCGGCACCCACACGGAAGCCGGAGGAACCAAAAAAAAACGGGCGGCCGAAGCCGCCCGTCACGATTCGGCCCTGGCGGCTCGCGCTACTTGATCTCCGCCATGGTGTAGCTGCCGTCCTTGTTCCACTTGATGTTGGCGTTGATGAAATAGGTCTTCATCTCCGGCTTGAGCAGCTTGACCATGTCGTGGGCCTCGCCGCCGCGGCCGGCGGCGCCGCAGAAGAACACGATCGGCTTGTCCTTGGGCAGCTTGTCGATGCTCTTCTCCAGGGTGTTGATCGGGATGTTGACCGCGCCCTTGAAG
>DATMWM010000014.1:0-5405 GCA_035562535.1 Rhodocyclaceae bacterium
GTACGCCCGCGGCTCCGGGAACGCTCAGTTGTCTTCGATGTGCGGGATGGACTCTTCGGCGGGCTCGCCGGTGTCCGGGTCGATCCAATCGGCGATGCCGATCTCGCTCTCGGCCTCCTGCAGCGACGCGTCGCCGCCCTCGGTCTCGGCACCGAATTCCATGTCCTCCATGGCCTCGCGCCGGGTGCGGAACGGCCCGTACTCGCCCCTGCCTTCCTTGTCCTGCCAGTAGAAGCCGTCCGGGCGCTCGATGACCCGCCCGTTCTCGAATTCCTCGGCGACTTCCCGTGCGGTTTTCTTCGTCGTGGGCATGGCGACCTCCTGTGCCATTCTGCAACCGATGCGCCGAGTCCGCAAGGATCTCCGCGGCTGCCGGCGACCAGCGAAGCGCAGGAGGAGTGTAATCCAGGCGCCGGGATCGGAGCGTCCGTCGCGACCGGGCGGACGGAGCGAGCGGGGCGGACCGCCCGGATGCCGCCGGGCCGCGGGGACGGGCACGCACCGCGTGGCGGCGGGCCGGCCCGCCGCCGCAAGCGCTAGCGCGAGTGGACCAGCCGGGGCACGGAACGCCGATCCGGACCGGAGTACTCGCCTTCGCCGAGCGACTGGCGCGAATCGGTCCAGCGGATCAGGATCGACAGCAGGTTCTCGCCGCGCGACTCGACCCGGTTGCAGAACAGCTCGGCATTGAAGGACTGCCCGTCGCGGCCGACCGCGCGGAAGGTCTTGCCGCAATGGCACAGGAAGCTGAGCCGCGGATTGGTGTCGTGGCCGCGGAAGGGCGGGATCCGCTCGAGCTCGGGCAGCAGAAACGCGATCGGCTGTCCCACCACCTCGTCGTCGCGGTAGCCGAACAAGTGCTCGATATCGCCGGCAGCCTCGCGGATGCGGCCGCTCTGTTCGATCTCGACCGCAACCTCCGGCGCGTGCCCCGGGCCGCCGTCGTGGACCAGCGCCTGCACGCCGGCCCCTCGCCTGATCTGATGCATGTTCCCCCTCCAGTCGGTTATGAAAGCAGCGAGGAGCCGCCGACACGGGGTCGGCCGCCTGGTGCGATGCTGCTAGCATTGTTTGTCGTTCTGCGCTCGGGCGTCGCCATGCCACGAGTCGATCGGCGCGGGCCGCCGCTTTGCGCGACGTCCAGACCGTCGCGGGTGCCAAGCGCTGCCCGCAGCGGCCGCAACCGCCGGCACATCCGCCGCGGGCCTGACCTCCGCCCTGGCTGACCGTGCCGATGTTCTTCTAGGAACCCCGGAGGATACACAAGCGCATCCCGATGTCAATCGGCGTTATCTGACACGGCGATTGTCCCCGGCCGGCGTGACCGGGGTGTGACGGCCGGCGCCTAATCCGGGCCGTGGTCGAGCGGCCAGCGCGAGCGCAGGTATGCCACCAGGTTCAGGTCCGCGTCCGCCGAGGCGAAGGTCCACACCGGGCGGCCGGCCTCGAAGCGCTTGAGACGCCGGTAGCGGATGTTGACCGGCTGGACCGGCAGCCCGGCCGCCTCGTACTCGGCGATTTCCGGAGCGCTGGCCGGGTCGTCGGCGAGGAACAGCCACTCCGCCGCGAACGCCGACTGCAGCGCTTCGAGGCGGTGACAGATGCCGTCGTCCACCGGTACCGGGTCGGACAGTTCGGGGGGATCGCGCTCGTAGTCGTAGCGCCAGCCGCCGTAGAGGTCGCCGCCTGCGGCAGCGAAGAAGCGGGTCTCGGCCGTCGAGTAGAAGGATTCGAGCATGAAGTAGCCCGGCGCGAATTCGAGACCGCGGGCGCCGGTCCACCAGCCGCAGACGTGCGGGTTCTCGGTGAAGTAGCACAGCGCGCAGAGCACTCCGGCGCCCCGCGGCGCGTAGGCCAGGTAGCTCGCATGCGGCACCAGGATGCGCTGCGGATAGGCCGAATAGGTGGCGTGGTTCGACATGGGGTTCTCCCGGTTGGCCGCGGGCCGCGGCGATTGACATGGTGCAAGCGTCCGCTGAATCGCGGGCGCTATCATTGAACGGAGTCAATCTGCGGCGAAGTCTTCCCGCCGGATCCGCGGGAGGCCGGGCGGGCAAAGCGCGCCGTCCGTCGTAGAATGGCGGCGCATTGCGCGGTGCCCCCTCCCGAACTGCAGCGCAGGACGACGAACAACATGGCAGAAAACAAGCCGCTCCCTCCGCAGTCGCTGTACCGCCCGGTCGATCCGGCCCTGCTCGATTTCTCCACGACCGCGGACCTGCCCGAAACCCCCGGCAGCTTCGGCCAGGCCCGCGCCGAGGAAGCGGTGCGCTTCGCCGTCGAGATCCGCCATCCGGGCTACAACGTCTTCGTCCTCGGCGAGCCCGGCAGCGGAAGGCATTTCGCGGTGCGCCGGCTGCTCGAGGAGCGCGCGGCGACCGAGCCGGCCCCCAGCGACTGGTGCTATGTCAACAACTTCGAGGAGGCCAACCGGCCGCGCGTGCTCAGGCTGCCCGCCGGGCGGGGCGCCCAGTTGCGGCGCGACATGCAGCAGTTCGTCACCGAACTGGGCAAGGCGGTCGGCGCGGCCTTCGAGAGCGAGGAATACCGCTCGCGCATGGAAGCGATCCAGGAGGAATTCAAGCAGCGGGAGGAGGCAGCGCTGCGCGCGCTCGGGCACGAGTCGATGGCCGAGGGTGTGGCCCTGCTGCGCACTCCGCACGGCTTCGTCTTCGCCCCGGTCAAGGGCGAGGAGACGCTCGGCCCGGAGGAGTTCGGCAAGCTGCCGGAGGACGAGCAGAAGCGCATCGGCCAGGCGATCGAGGCTAACGGCGAGAAGCTGCAGAAGCTGCTGCACCAGTTCCCGCGCTGGCGCCGCGAGATGCAGGGGCGCATCCGCGAGGTCAGCCGCGAAACCATGCGGCTGGCGGTCGGTCACATGATCGAGGAGCTGAAGGAGCGCTACGCCGACCTGAAGGACGTCGTGCAGTTCCTCGACGAGGTGCTGGCGGATGTCGTGGAAACCGGGGAGGACCTGCGGGAGCAGCAGAAGTCCGAGGGCGACATCACCACGATCACCATGACCGGTTCGATCCCGCTCGCGCGCTATCAGGTGAACCTGCTGGTGGACAACGGCGAAACCAGGGCCGCGCCGGTGATCCACGAGGACAACCCCACCCACCAGAACCTCGTCGGCCGCTTCGACCAGGTCGCCCACCTGGGCACGCTGCTCACCAACTTCACCATGATCCGGGCCGGCGCGCTGCACCGCGCCAACGGCGGCTACCTGCTGCTGGACGCGGTCAAGCTGCTGACCCAGCCCTACGCCTACGAGGGGCTCAAGCGCGCGCTCAAGTCGGGCCAGATCCGCATCGAATCGCTCGGCCAGATGCTCGGCTTCGTGACCAACCTGCCGCTCGAACCGGAGCCGATTCCCCTGAGCCTGAAGGTGGCGCTGATCGGCGAGCGGCTGCTCTACTACCTGCTCAAGGCCTACGATCCGGAGTTCGAGGAGCTGTTCAAGGTCGGCGCCGATTTCGAGAGCGACGTCGCGCGCGACGACGCCAACACCAGGCTGTATGCCGGCCTGATCGGCCGGCTGGCGCGCAGCAACGGGCTCAAGCCCTTCGACCGGGACGCGGTGGCCCGGGTCATCGAGCACGGCGCGAGGCTGGCCGGCGACGCCGAGCGGCTGAGCGCCAGCACCCGGCGGCTGGCGGACCTGATGCGCGAGGCCGAGCATCATGCGCCGGCCGGCCAGGCGAGCGTGCGGCGCGAGGACGTCGAGCAGGCGCTCGAAGGGCAGGTGCGCCGCGCGGACCGCATCCGCCGCGCCTACCAGGACCAGATCCTGCGCGAGACGGTGCTGATCACCACCGCCGGCGCGCATGTCGGCCAGATCAACGGACTGGCCGTGATCGACCTCGGCGATTTCATGTTCGCCCATCCGGTGCGCATCACGGCCACGATCCGGCTCGGCGAGGGCGATGTCATCGACATCGAGCGCGAAGCCGAGCTGGGCGGGGCGATCCATTCCAAGGGCGTGATGATCCTCACCTCCTTCCTGGCCGCCCGCTTCGCCCGGGCGCTGCCGCTGTCGCTGGCCGCCAGCCTGGTGTTCGAGCAGTCCTACGGCCCGGTCGAGGGCGATTCCGCCTCGCTGGCCGAGCTGTGCGCGCTGCTCTCCGCGCTGGCCGGCGTGCCGATCCTCCAGTCCCTGGCGGTGACCGGCTCGGTGAACCAGTACGGGCGGGTGCAGGCGATCGGCGCGGTGAACGAGAAGATCGAGGGATTCTTCGACATCTGCCAGGCGCGCGGCCTGACCGGCGAGCAGGGCGTGCTCATCCCCGATGCCAACGTCAAGCACCTGATGCTGCGTCAGGACGTGGTGCGGGCCTGCGCCGAGGGCAGCTTCCGCATCCACGCCGTGCAGACCGTGGATCAGGCGATCGAACTGCTCACCGGCGTGCCCGCCGGCGAGCCGGACGACGAGGGCAAGGTGCCCGAGGGCAGCATGAACTACCTGGTCGCCGCCCAGCTTGCCGAGATGTCCGTGGTTCGCCAGAGCTACGCGGGCGGCGGCGCGCGCAGGTCGGTGCGGCGCAGGCAGGACAAGTGAAGCGGTAAGGAAGATGCAGACGCAGACGGACGGTATCGAGCCGGGGCCGGGCGACGCGCTGCTGATCGTCGATGCGCAGATCGACTTCCTGCCGGGCGGCCGCCTGGCGGTGCCCGCGGGCGACGAGGTCGTGCCGGTGCTGAACGCGTACCTGCGCGCCTTCGGCCGGCGCGGGCTGCCGGTGTTCGCCACGCGCGACTGGCATCCGCCGGATCACTGCTCGTTCCGCGAACACGGCGGGCCCTGGCCGCCGCATTGCGTGGCCCATTCCGACGGAGCGCGCTTCGCCCCGCTGCTCGACCTGCCCTGCGGGGTGACGATCATCTCGAAGGCGACCGAGGCGCGGAAGGACGCCTACTCGGGCTTCGAAGGCACCGCGCTCGACGGCATCCTGCGCGCCGCCGGCGTGCGGCGCCTGTTCGTCGGCGGCCTGGCCACCGACTACTGCGTGCTGAACACCGTGCGCGATGCCCGCCGGCTGGGCTACGCCGTGCGGCTGCTGACCGACGCGATCCGCGCGGTGGACGTGCAACCGGGCGACGGCGCGCGCGCGGTCGCGCAGATGCGCGCGCTCGGCGCGGTGGATACCACGCTCGATCTGATCGCCGCCTGAGCCCGGTCCCCGGTGCATTCCGCCATGGTCAACGTCCAGAGCGCGCTGCTCACCGACCTCTACCAGCTCACCATGCTCCAGGCCTATCATGACCAGGGCATGCGCGGGGTGGCGGTGTTCGAGTTCTTCGTGCGCAAGCTGCCGGAGTCGCGCAACTTCCTGATCGCCGCGGGCCTGGAGCAGGCGCTGGACTTCCTGGAGTCGGTGCGCTTCGCTGCGGAGGAGATCGACTGG
>DATMWM010000015.1:0-2061 GCA_035562535.1 Rhodocyclaceae bacterium
CACCAGCACGCCCATCGCGAGCGTGAGCGCGCCCGAGGCGCCCGCGGTGACCACCACCCTGTCAGGGGCGACGCTCAAGCCGTAGCGGTCCGCGTAGAAGCCCGCGATCGCCTCGCGCAGCGCCGGGATTCCGAGCGCCGGCGTGTAGTGCACGTTGCCGCCGCGCAGGAACGCCACGCCCGCCTCGATGACCGGCTGCGGCGTCGGGAAGTCCGGCTCGCCGACCTCCATGTGGACGATGCGCCGTCCCTGCGCCTCCAGGGCGCGCGCTCGGGTGAGCAGTTCCATCACATGGAAGGGCGCGATCTGCGCCATGCGTGCGGCGACCGCGGATCGGGCCGGGGCTGACTGGTTCATGGCATCGCCGAAGCTCGCTGGACTGGAAGCGGTCAGTGTATCCCAGCGCCGCCCGCGCCTTTCCCGATCCGGACGTCGAACCCGCACCGGCCGCGCGGCGCGCGGGGTTTGGCCGCGCCATCCCGGCGGGGGTAACATTCCGCACCCCCACCCCCCAGGAACATCCCCATGGACGAACGCGTCAGAGCCGCCGCTCTCGACTACCACCGCCTGCCCCGGCCGGGAAAGATCGCGGTCACGCCGACCAAGGCGCTCACCAACCAGCAGGACCTCTCGCTGGCCTACTCGCCCGGCGTGGCCGCGGCCTGCGAGGAGATCGTCGCCAGCCCGCCGGAGGTGCGCAACCTGACCGCGCGCGGCAACCTGATCGGCGTGGTGACAAACGGCACGGCGGTGCTCGGCCTCGGGCCGATCGGGCCGCTGGCGGCCAAACCGGTGATGGAGGGCAAGGGGGTGCTGTTCAAGAAGTTCGCCGGCATCGACTGCTTCGACATCGAGATCTGCGAGCAGGACCCGGACAGGCTGGTGGACATCATCGCCAGCCTGGAACCGACCTTCGGCGGCATCAACCTCGAGGACATCAAGGCGCCCGAGTGCTTCTACGTCGAGCGCAAGCTGCGCGAGCGCATGAAGATCCCGGTGTTCCACGACGACCAGCACGGCACGGCGATCATCGTCGGCGCCGCGGTGCTGAACGGGCTGAAGATCGTCGGCAAGAAGATCGAGGAGGTGAAGCTGGTCACCAGCGGCGCCGGCGCCGCGGCGCTCGCCTGCCTCGACCTGCTGGTGCGGCTGGGCGTGCGCATGGAAAACGTGTTCGTCACCGACATCAAGGGTGTGGTGTACCAGGGTCGCCAGGAAGAGATGGACCCGCTCAAGGCGCGCTACGCCCAGGACACCGCCGCGCGCACGCTGGCGGAAGTGATCGCGCAGGCCGACGTCTTCCTCGGCCTGTCGGCCGGGGGCGTGCTCAAGCAGGACATGGTGCGCAGCATGGCGCCGCGGCCGATCATCCTCGCGCTGGCCAACCCGACCCCGGAGATCATGCCCGAGAAGGTCAGGGAGGTTCGCGACGACGCGATCATCGCGACCGGCCGCTCGGACTATCCGAACCAGGTCAACAACGTGCTCTGCTTCCCCTACATCTTCCGCGGTGCCCTGGACGTGGGCGCGACCACGATCACCGAGGAGATGAAACTGGCGGCGGTCCATGCGCTGGCCGAGCTGGCCCAGGCGGAGCAGACCATGGAGGTGCAGGCGGCCTACGGCGAGCAGGTGGCCGGATTCGGCGCCGACTACCTTATTCCCCGGCCCTTCGATCCGCGCCTGATCGTGAAGATCGCCCCGGCGGTTGCCGAGGCGGCGATCGCCTCCGGGGTCGCGACCCGGCCGATCGCCGACTTCGAGGCCTACCGGCAGCAGCTCACCAATTTTGTATACCACTCCGGCCTGATCATGAAGCCGGTGTTCGCGGCCGCCAAGCAGCATCCCAAGCGCATCGTCTTCGCCGAGGGCGAGGACGAGCGTGTCCTGCGGGCGGTGCAGACCGTGGTGGACGAGGGTATCGCCCGGCCGATACTGGTCGGCCGGCCTGAGGTGGTGCGGCGCTACATCGAGCGCTTCGGCCTGCGCCTGCGCGTCGGCGAGGACTTCGAACTGGTCAATCCGGACTCGGACCCGCGCTACAAGGAGCTGTGGACCCGC
>DATMWM010000016.1:0-4714 GCA_035562535.1 Rhodocyclaceae bacterium
GTCGGTGAGCTTCACCGTGACCACCGAGGCATCCGCCACCACGTGGGCGTTGGTCAGGATGTAGCCGTCGGCGGTGATGATGAATCCGGAACCCTGCCCCTCGCGCGGCTGGGCGCGCTCCTCCGGTTCGGCCTGCGGCCCGGGCCGGCGGCGGAAGTCGTGGTAGGGATCGCCGCCCTTGGGCGACTTCGGCGCCTCCGCCTTCGGTGCCTGGGCTTTGGCCTGGACGGTGCTGATATTCACTACGGCCGGGCCGACCCGCTCGGCCAGGACGCTGAAGTCCGGAACCTGGCGCATCGCCACCGCCGGGGCGGCAGGCTGGGCCGCGGCGACCGCAAGCGACAGGCCGGGACCCTGCGCGGGAACCCAGGCGGCGAGCATCAGGGGAGCGAAGGCGAATGCGGCGACGAACCGGAACGGTTTTCTAATCATGGTGTGATCCTCCTAGTCGGCTTGTTGACGCTCCGGCCGCGGCTGGGGTTCCCGCCGTGCGGAACGTCGTGCATGGTTGTGGGTCGATCGACGCCCGGCCGGCGCGGCGGGCGCTCCGGCATCGGGCGGAAAGCTGGGGACGCGCCCGCGAAAAATCAAGCCGGGCCGGCGGTCACGCCGTGGCGGCAGGGCATTTCCATGAAAGCGAAGGCGGCGCCGGCCTCGCCGGTCTTCGCCAGCAGCCGGTCGGCTTCCTCCCGCGACAGCACGAATTCCACCTGGATCGCCATGTCGCCGGCGAGTTCGAAGAAACGGTCCTCGTGCAGGCGACGGTGGCGGCCGAAGCCGGCCACCGCGCGGAAGGCCGAGCCGCCCGGCAGCCCGAGCGCACGGCCGGTCTGCAGCAGCCATTCGAAAGCCGGCTCGCCATGCACGCGGTCCTTCTCGCGCACGAAGAACACCAGCAGGACGCCCTCGACCGTCTCCGGCGCATTCATCCTGCAAGCCCCCGCATCAAAGTGTTCGCGCTCGCCATGCCGAGCAGCGTGAGCAGCAGCGAGCCGAACAGGTGGGCGCTGCCGGCGGCCGCCGCCCAGGCCCACTGGCCGCTGGTGAGGAGCGCGACCACTTCCGCAGAGAAGGTCGAGAAGGTGGTGAGGCCGCCGAGGAAACCGGTGATCAGGAACAGCCGCATCTCCGCGGGCAGCCCGGCGTGGGTGCCGAACACGGCGATCGCCATGCCGACCAGGAAGCCGCCGACCAGGTTCGCGGCCAGGGTGCCGAGCGGCACGGTGGGAAAAAGCGGGTTCAGCGCGAGGCTCAGGCCCCAGCGCGCCAGCGCGCCGAGCGCGGCACCGCCGGCCACCGAAAGCGCCTCGATCATCGCCAACCGTCCCCTCCTCCGTATCCGTGCCCTGCGCACCGCCCCCGATGCGGCCCGAGCCGGGTGATTATCCGGCAAACTTGCGGCCCACGCTCGCGCTCGCGCCGAACCGATGACCGATACGACCGCACTCGTCCTGCTCGCCGCCGCCTGGCTGGCCTACGCCGCGCTGCATTCGGCGCTCGCCTCGCTGGCGGTCAAGCGCCGCGTGGCCGAACGCTGGCCGGCGGCGATGCCGGGCTATCGCCTGGCCTACAACGTCGTGGCCGTGGCGACGGTCGCGCCGATCGCCTGGCTGATGCACGCGCATCCCGGCCCGGCGCTCTGGGAATGGCGCGGCATCGGATGGTGGCTGACCAACGGCCTGGCGCTGGCCGCGGCCGCCGGCTTCCTGCGCTCGCTGCGCCACTACGACTCCGGCGAGTTCTCGGGCATGCGCCAATGGCGGCTGGGCCTGCGCGCGGTCGAGGACCAGGAACGATTCCACCTCTCGCCGCTGCACCGCTGGGTGCGCCATCCCTGGTATTTCCTCGGCCTGGTGATCGTGTGGACCCGGGACATGAGCGCCGCGATGCTGGTATCGGCGCTGTTCATCACCGCCTACTTCGCCATCGGCTCCAGGCTGGAAGAGCGCAAGCTGCTCGTCTATCACGGCGAGCGCTACCGGCGCTACCGGCAGCGGGTGGCCGGCCTGATTCCCCTGCCCTGGAAGATACTCAGCCGCGCCGAGGCCGAGGAACTGCTCGCGGAGCCGGCGACCGCTGCCGCCGCGGACCGCGGACGGGACGCCTGAATCCGGGCCGTGCAAAGACGGTGGGATACGGGCTGCGCCCTATCCCACCCTACACTCCGCGGACTCTCGTAGGGTGGAATAGGCCCGAAGGGCCGTATTCCACCGTCGTGCCGACAACGACCTCCCGGCCGCGCTCACCGGTCGCGCGCAACAGGCCCGCAGGGCCGCATTCCACCGTCCGGGCGCGGCTCACCGCCAGGGCAGTTCGGCGTTCATGAAGGCCGCGGCCTCGGGCGAGCGCGGCATGCGGAAGAACACGTCGGCCGGCGTGAACTCGACGATCCGGCCCTCGTGCAGGAACACCACGTCGTCCGCCAGCCGCCTGGCCTGCCCGAGGTTGTGCGTGGTCATGACGATCTTGCAGCCGGAGGCGACGATCTCGCCGATCACCTTCTCGACCTCCCGGGTCGAGCCCGGATCGAGGCTGGCGGTGGGCTCGTCCAGAAACAGCACCTGCGGCTCCAGCGCCCAGGCGCGCGCCAGCGCCAGGCGCTGCTGCTCGCCTCCGGAGAGCACCCGCGCCGGCCGCCCGGCCAGATAAGCGAGACCAACCCGCTCCAGCGCGGCCTGCGCCCGCTCGATGCGGCGCCGGCGCGGTAATCCGGCGAGCTTCAGGCCGTAGGCCACGTTCTTCAGCGCCGTGGTGTGCAACATCACCGGGCGCTGGAAGACCATCGCCTGCTCGCGCGGGCGCTCGGCGCGGCCGCACCAGGTGATCCGCCCGCCTGTGGGCGCCAGCAGGCCATGGATCAGCCGCATCAGCACGCTCTTGCCGGCGCCGTTGGCGCCCAGGATCACGGTGCGCACCCGGCCGTCCACCGCCAAGCTCACCCGGTCGATGATGCGTTGGCCGCCGTGCTCGAAGCTGATGTCCTCGACCACCAGCGGGAAGATGCTGGCGCTCATCACCCGTAGTGGCGCGCCGCCCACTGCCGGGTGGTATAGGCGACCGCATTCACGGCTAGGATCAGGCCGACCAGGATGAAGCCCAGCGCCAGCGCCAGCGGCAGGTCGCCCTTGCTGGTCTCGAGCGCGATCGTGGTGGTCATCACCCGGGTCACCCCGTCGATGTTGCCGCCGACGATCATCACCGCGCCGACCTCGGCGGCCGCCCGGCCGAAGCCGGCGAGGATCGCGGTGAACAGCGAGATGCGCGCGTCCCAGAGCAGCGTCGCCGCGGCCCGCGGCGTGGAGGCGCCGAGCGAGCGCAACTGCTCGCGCAGCTCGCGCCAGGCGTCCTCGACGATCTGCCGCGACAGCGCGGCGATCAGCGGTGCGGTGAGCACGGTCTGGGCGACCACCATGGCGCCCGGGGTGAACAGCAGGCCGAACTCGCCGAGCGGGCCCGCGCGCGACAGCAGCAGATAGACCAGCAGGCCGACCACCACCGACGGCAGCCCCATCAGGCCATTCAGGACGACGGTGAGCGCCTGGCGTCCGGGAAACCGTCCGACCGCGATCGCCGCGCCCAGCGGCAGGCCGATCACGGAGGCAAATAGCACCGCGGACAGGCTGACCTGCAGGCTCAGCAGTACGATCTGCAGCAGCTTCGCATCCAGCGCGCCGATCAGCGCGATCGCCGTGCCGAAGCTCGCGGGGATCGTGTCCATTCGCCGGCGCGCCGGAAACCCGAAGATCGGGGGCGGACGCGGCCCTTCAGTGCTCGACGCCGACCATCACGCTGTCGGCCTTGACGATCGCATAGGCGGTGCCGCCCTCCTTCAGTCCCAGCGAATGCACCGAAGCCGTGGTGATCTGGGCGGTCACCTCGACGCCGGGCGCGATTTCGATCGTCACCTCGCTGTTGATCGCGCCGTGGGTGATCCGCTTGACCGTGCCCTTGAGCTGATTGCGTGCGCTGAGTCTCATGATCTTCCTCGTGTTCCCGTTTCCCGGCGGATCGCCGGCGCGCCAATGATACAGGCGCCGCGCCGGCGCCCGCGTCCTCCGCCGGCTCAGGCGCCGATGTCCTGCAGCCGGGCGGGGTCGCCGAACAGGAACTCCGAGATGCCGCGCATCAGCGCCAGCCGGTCGCGCGTGTGGAAGCGCGCGGCGCGCAGCCCCTGCAGGTAGGTGCGGAAGCCGGCGGTGTTCGCCAGGCCCGGGTTCGTGCAGGCGAAACCGAGTTGCTCCGCGGAAAAGACCGGGCTGTAGCCGAAGAGCTTCAGGCCGAGCAGTTCGCGCACGAACACCCGCGGGTTTCCCCGGTCCCAGAACACGCGCGGGTTGCGGCGGAAGAAGGCGGCCCAGCGGTCCTGGGGCGTCGCCCCTGGCGCCGGCGGTGACGCCCGCAATGCCCCGGGGGCCGGCGGCGACGTCGGAAGGACGCCCGGACGCCTCACCGCCTCGCCGAACACCGCACGCCGCTTGTCGAACTCCGCCGCGCCGATGTGCAGGCCCCAGTCGCGGCGTTCGTCCTCGTTCAGTGCGAACAGGCAATCCTGCCGGCAGTGCGCTCCGGCGATGATCAGGGCGTCGTTCAGGATCGGACTCCACATCCTGGTGCTCAGGATGCTGCCCGGCCCGACCACCGCGACCGCCGGCCCCGCCGGCGCGTTCGCCGGCCGGCCGCCGATGATCTGCTCCACCATCGCCTGGTCCTTCTC
>DATMWM010000017.1:0-4510 GCA_035562535.1 Rhodocyclaceae bacterium
GCCGGACGGCACACAGTACCGCGACTACCCGCGGCTCAAGCACGGCGGCGCCCACCTGTCCGACCCGCAGAGCGAGCGTGCCGCTGACATCGCGGCGCGGACGCTGGGCGGGCTGGGATTCGGGCTGGCCGTCTGGCTCGCCTGCGTGGCGCTCGCGACCCTGCGGGTGAGCCGGCAGTCGGCCGGCGGAGCGTTGGCGGCGTGGCGGCGCATCTGGCGCGGCGAAACCGCGACCGCGTGGAACGCCGTGCTGCTGACCCTGCTCGCCGTGCTCGCGATCGCCGGCCCGATCACCGTGCTCGCCGGCGGCTACCACGTGTTCGGCACCGACAAGGTCGGGCAGGACGTGCTCTACCAGACGCTGAAGAGCATCCGCACGGCGCTGCTGATCGGCACGCTCACCACGCTGGTCATGCTGCCGTTCGCGATACTGCTCGGGATCGTCGCGGGCTATCTCGGCGGCTGGGTGGACGACGCGATCCAGTATCTCTACACGACGCTGAACTCGATCCCGGGCGTGCTGCTGATCGCCGCGGCGGTGCTGATGATGCAGGTGGTGATCGACGGTCATCCCGAGTGGTTCTCGACCGCCGCCGAGCGGGCGGACGCGCGGCTGCTGGCACTGTGCCTGATCCTCGGCATCACCAGCTGGACCGGACTGTGCCGGCTGCTGCGCGGCGAGACGCTCAAGCTGCGCGAGCTCGAATACGTGCAGGCGGCGCAGGCCTTCGGGGTGTCCTCCGCCCGCATCATGCTGCGCCACCTGCTGCCGAACGTCATGCACATCGTGATCATCGCCCTGGTGATGGACTTCAGCGGCCTGGTGCTCGCCGAGGCGGTGCTCTCCTACGTGGGCATCGGGGTGGATCCGAACACGATCAGCTTCGGCACCATGATCAATACCGCCCGCATGGAACTGTCGCGCGACCCGATCGTGTGGTGGTCGCTGGCGGCGGCCTTCGCCTTCATGTTCGTCCTGGTGCTGGCGGCGAACCTTTTCTCCGACGCGGTGCGCGACGCCTTCGACCCGCGCTTCGCCCGGCGCACGCGCGCGCGCCTGGCCCTGCCGGGCGCCGCGGGCTGAGATGGCCATGGACGCGCCGCTGCTCGACGTCGCCGACCTGAGCACCCGGATCGAGGTGGCCGCTGGCACGGTGCGCGCGGTCGAGCGGGTGTCGTTCCGGGTCGAGGCGGGCGAGACGCTGGCGTTGCTCGGCGAGTCGGGCTGCGGCAAGTCGATCACCGCGCTCTCGCTGATGCGCCTGCTGCCGGATACCGGCCGGATCGTGGCCGGCAGCGTGCGTCTGGGCGGGCGCGAACTGCTGCGGCTGCCGGAGGCCGAGATGCGCTCGGTGCGCGGCGGCGAGATGGCGATGATCTTCCAGGAGCCGGCGACCAGCCTGAATCCGGTGCTGACCGTCGGCGTGCAGATCGGCGAGGTGCTGTCGCGCCACGCGGGACTGCGCGGCGAGGCGGCACGCCGGCGCAGCCGCGAGCTGCTCGAAGCGGTCGGCATCCCCGACCCGGACCGGCGGCTCGGTGAGTTCCCATTCCAGCTTTCCGGCGGCATGAAGCAGCGGGTGATGATCGCCACGGCGCTCGCGGGCGAGCCCAGGCTGCTGATCGCCGACGAGCCGACCACCGCGCTCGACGTGACCATACAGGCGCAGGTCCTGGACCTGCTGGCAGCGCTCCAGGAAAGCCGGGGCATGGCCATGCTGCTGATCACCCACGACCTGGGCGTCGTGGCGCGCATGGCCCATCGGGTCGGCGTGATGTATGCCGGCGAGCTTATCGAGACCGCGCCGCGCGGCGCCTTCTTCGCCGCGCCGCTGCACCCCTATTCGCGCAAGCTGTTCGCGGCGCTGCCGGCGGCAACGCGCCGCGGCGGCGCGCTGGAGACGATTCCTGGCAGCGTGCCGCCGCTCACCCGCGAGTTCGCGGGCTGCCGCTTCGCCGACCGCTGTGCCTTCGCCTGGGAGCGCTGCCGCCTGGAAGTGCCGGTCTGGAGCGGGCACGGCGAGGGCCGGGCGGTGCGCTGCCATCTCTACGACGCGGGCGCCGCGCCCGGCTTCGAGGCGGCGCCTGCGGCTGTGGCGCCGGTGACGGCGGTACAGGCGCCCGAGGCCGGGCTGCTCGATGTCCGCGGCCTGAAAGTCCATTTCCCGGTGCGCAAGGGGCTGCTCAAGCGCACGGTCGGCTACGTGCGGGCGGTGGACGGCATCGACCTGTCCGTGGCGGCCGGGCGGACGCTGGCCCTGGTCGGCGAGTCGGGCTGCGGCAAGACCACCGCCGGCAAGGCGATCCTGCGCCTGCTGGCGCCTACCGCGGGCGAGATCCTGTTCGGCGGGAGGGACCTGGCCGGGCTGTCGCGTCGGGCCATGCGCCCGTTGCGCCGCTCGATCCAGATGATCTTCCAGGATCCCTATGCCTCGCTCAATCCGCGCATGCGGGTCGGCGAGATCCTGCTCGAGGGCATCAGCGCGCTCGGCGTGGCGGCCGATGCGGCCGGCCGGAAGGCCCGGGTGGCCGAGATGCTCGAGCGGGTCGGGCTGGACGCGGCCATGGCCGGCCGCCATCCGCACGAATTCTCCGGCGGCCAGCGCCAGCGCATCGCGATCGCGCGGGCGCTGGCGGTGAATCCGCGGCTGCTGATCTGCGACGAGCCGACCAGCGCGCTGGACGTCTCGGTCCAGGCCCAGATCCTGAACCTGCTCGGCGAACTGCAGCGCGGCATGGGCCTGGGCTACCTGTTCATCACGCACAACATCGCGGTGGTGGACTTCCTGGCCCACGAGGTGGCGGTCATGTACCTGGGGCGGATCGTCGAGAGCGGCCCGGTGGAGACGATCCTCCGGTCGCCGGCGCATCCCTACACCCGGGCGCTGCTCGCCGCGGTGCCCAGGATAGACGGGCAGCGGCAGGACGCGGGGATGATCGGAACCGGGGAACTGCCGTCGGCGTTCAGCCCGCCGCCCGGCTGCCACTTCCATCCGCGCTGCCCGCAGGCTACAGAGGCCTGCAGGCGCGACTACCCCGGCACCAGTGAACTCGGCGCAGGGCATGCGGTGCGCTGCCACCTTTACCGGGAGGCCCTTTCGCAGGGCTGAAACTTCGGAACCGGGCGCCGGATGGCGCCGCCTTCAGGCCGTCGGGCGGACCCGGCGGGAGGCGACCTTCCTGGGACCCTGGGAGGCGACCGCGGCAGTCTTGCCCGGGCTCGGCCGCTTGGTGCCGGCGACCTTCTTGCCGGGCGGCTTGGCGCCCGCCTTGGCCGCGACAGGCTTGACGTTGCGCTTGGTCGCGACTTTCGTCGACTTGCCGCCCTTGGCGATGCGCACGTGAACCCGGGACGGCGTCCTGCTGTCGGCGGCGACTTCGTAGTTCGCTTCGGGCGAGGGCAGGTCATCGAGCATCGGTTCGCTCACCAGCAGGGCTTCGCGGGTGGCGGGGACCAGCAGCGTCTGGCCCGGAACCAGTTTGGCGCGTGGCGCGAGGCCGTTGATCTGCCTGAGCTTGGCGGCGGAGATGTCGAACCGGGTGGCGACCGCCTCGATCTTCTCACCCTTGCGCAGGGCGTAGCTGCGCCAGCTCACCAGCGGCTTGTCGTGGCTTTCCAGGTTGCTGAGGAAGGTCTCGACCTTGTCGGCCGGGACGGCCAAACGCGCCTGCCCGCTGGCGATCGGCCGGTTGTAGCCCGGGTTGAGCGCCCGGAACTCGTCCAGCGGCGTTTCCGCCAGCCGGGCGGCCAGCGCCAGGTCCATGTCCCCGGGCTTCTCGACCGTGGCGAAGTAGGGGCGGTTCGGGATCGACTCCAGCTCCAGGCCGAAGAGCTGGGGCCGGGCGACGATGTTCTTGAGCGCCTGGAGCTTGGGTACGTAATTGCGCGTTTCCGCCGGCATCGACAGGCTGGAGTAGTCCGTGGGCAGACCGCGGGCTTCGTTCTTCTCTATGGCGCGCGCCACCGCGCCCTCACCCCAGTTGTAGGAGGCGAGCGCCAGATGCCAGTCGCCGTGCATCTCGTATATGGTCTGCAGGTAATCCAGCGCCGCGGCGGTGGAGGCGACGATGTCCCTGCGCTCGTCGATCCACCAGTTCTGGCGGAGCTGATAGACACGGCCGGTCGACGGGATGAACTGCCACAGGCCGGAGGCGCGGGCGCGCGACAGCGCCATCGGATTGAAGGCGCTCTCGACGATGGGCAGCAGGGCGAGCTCGGTCGGCATGCCGCGCTTCTCGATCTCCTCGACGATGTGATGCAGGTAGCGGCGGCTGCGCTGGATGACCCTGACCAGGTTCTGCGGCCGGTTCAGGTAGCCCGCCTGATGCTGCATGACCAGCGGACTCATCAGGTCGGGCATGGCGAAGCCGTTGCGGATGCGTTCCCAGAGGTCGGTCGGCTCGGCGGTCAGGTCCAGCGTGGGCACCGCGGGACGAGGCAGTTCGCTCAGGCCCAGACCGGGTTCGGCGGGCGCGGCGGTGACGGGGTCGGGGCTGGCGATCGATTGCT
>DATMWM010000018.1:0-4014 GCA_035562535.1 Rhodocyclaceae bacterium
GCCCAAGCCGATGCATCCCGCCCTCAATATCGCAGTCAAGGCCGCGCTACGCGCCGGCAAGGTCATCAACCGGGCCAGCCTCGATCTGGATCGGGTCAGGGTGAGCACGAAGCGCCACAACGACTTCGTCACCGAGGTGGACAAGGCCGCCGAGGCGGCGATCATCGAGGTGCTGCGCGAGGCCTACCCGGAGCACGCGATTCTAGCAGAGGAGTCCGGCAGCTCCGGCGCATCCGACTACCAGTGGATCATCGACCCGCTCGACGGCACCACCAACTTCATCCACGGCTTTCCGCAATATGCCGTATCGATCGCCATGGCCCACAGGGGCGCGCTCACCCACGCCGTCGTGTACGACCCGAACCGCAACGAGCTGTTCACCGCCAGCAAGGGGCGCGGGGCGTTCCTCAACGACCGGCGCATCCGCGTCACCCAGCGCACCAAGCTGCAGGAGGCGCTGCTCGGCACCGGATTCCCGTTCCGCGTGTTCGACCACCTGGACGCCTACATGGCCATGTTCAGGGAATTCACCCAGAAGAGCGCCGGCGTGCGCCGTCCGGGCGCCGCCGCCCTGGACCTGGCCTACGTGGCGGCCGGGCGGCTGGACGGTTTCTGGGAGATCGGCCTGTCGCCCTGGGACATGGCCGCCGGCGCCTTGCTGATCACCGAGGCCGGCGGACTGGTCGGCGACCTTTCCGGGGAGCCCGGCTACATGGAATCCGGCGCGATCGTCGGGGCGAACCCCAAGGTGTTCGTCCAGATGCTGCAACTCATCGGCGCCCACCTCACGCCCGGGCTGCGCGGCCTGGAAGCGTAGCCGCGGCGACGCACCGCGCGCCGCCGATTCCGCATGCGCGGACTGCGCCGCCCCGCGAATCGATCTGCGTCCGATGACGCGCTCCGCTGAAGTGAAGTCCATCCGGTCGACCCCTGCCGATCCGGTGACCGGGCTGGAGCATCACACGCCTATGATGCGGCAATATCTTGCCGTCAAGGCGCAGTACCCGGACATGCTGCTCTTCTACCGCATGGGCGACTTCTACGAGTTGTTCCATGCGGACGCCGAGAAGGCGGCGCGGCTGCTCGACATCACGCTGACCACGCGCGGGCAGTCCGCCGGGCAGCCGATCCGCATGGCCGGCGTGCCGCATCACGCGCTCGAACAGTACCTGGCGCGCCTGGTCAGGCTGGGCGAGTCGGTGGTGATCTGCGACCAGATCGGCGACCCGGCCACCTCCAAGGGCATCGTCGAGCGCGCGGTCACGCGCATCGTCACGCCGGGCACGCTCACCGACTCGGGGCTGCTGGACGAGAAGTCCGACTGCCTGCTGCTCGCCCTGGCCGGCGACCGGCGGCAGATCGGGCTGGCCTGGCTCAACCTGGCCAACGGCGACCTGCGGGTGGCGGAGATCGCGCCGTCCGCGCTGCCCTCCCATCTGGAGCGGCTGCGCCCGGCCGAGATCCTGCTGCCGGAAACGCTGGAGATCGATCTCGGCACGGCGCGGCCGGTGCCCGCCACGAGACGGCCGGATTGGCATTTCGATCGGGAATCGGCCCGCCGGCTTCTCGCCGAGCATCTCGGCACGCGCGACCTGGCCGGCTTCGGCGCCGAGGATCTGGGCATCGGGCTGGCCTGCGCCGGTGCGCTGTTCGAGTACGCCCGCAGCACCCAGCGCCAGGCGCTGGCGCACGTCACCGCGCTGCGGGTCGAGAGCGAGGGCGAATACCTGCGCCTGGACGCGGCGACCCGGCGCAACCTGGAGATCAGCGAGACCCTGCGCGGCGAGCCGGCGCCGACGCTGCTCTCGCTGCTCGACCTGTGCGCCACCGGCATGGGTTCGCGCTGGCTGCGCCACGCCCTGCACCACCCGCTGGCCAACCGGGGCGCGGCCGCGGCCCGGCACGAGGCGGTGGCGGAACTCGCCGGCGAGGCCGGCAACGGCCCGCACGAGCGCATCCGCGCGCTGCTGCGCGGCTTCGCCGACGTGGAGCGGATCACCGCCCGCATCGCCCTGCGCAGCGCGCGGCCGCGCGATCTCTCCGGCCTGCGCGACAGCCTGCTGCGGCTGACGGACTTGCGCGCCGCGCCCGGCGTGCCGGAGTCCGCGCTGCTCGCCGGCCTGGTCCGCGACCTGATCGTCCCCGAGGAATGCGTGGCATTGCTCGCGCGGGCGATCGCGCCGGAACCCGCGGCAGTGCTGCGCGATGGCGGGGTCATCGCCTCCGGCTTCGATGCCGAGCTCGACGAATTGCGCGCGATCCAGGACAACTGCGGCCAGTTCCTGGTCGACCTCGAATCGCGCGAGCGTGCGCGCACCGGCATCGCCAACCTGAAGGTCGAATACAACCGGGTGCACGGCTTCTACATCGAGGTCACCCACGCCAACGCGCAGCGCGTGCCCGAGGACTACCGCCGGCGCCAGACCCTGAAGAACGCCGAGCGCTACATCACGCCCGAGCTCAAGGCCTTCGAGGACAAGGCGCTCTCCGCGCAGGAACGCGCCCTGGCACGCGAGCGGCAGCTCTACGAAGCGCTGCTCGACGACCTGGCCGCCTGGATCGCCGAACTGCAGCGCATCGCCCGCGCGCTCGCCCTGCTCGACGGGCTGGCGAGCTTCGCCACGGCGAGCGTGCGCTACGACTACTGCCGGCCGCGCTTCGTCGACGAGCCGGTGGTCGAGATCGAGCGCGGCCGCCACCCGGTGGTGGAGCGCGCGGTGGAGAGCTTCATCGCCAACGACACGCGGCTCGGGCCGGCGCGGCGGATGCTGCTGATCACTGGACCGAACATGGGCGGCAAGTCCACCTACATGCGCCAGGTGGCGCTGATCGCCCTGCTCGCCCATGCCGGCAGCTTCGTGCCCGCGCGCTCCGCCTGCCTCGGCCCGATCGACGCGATCTACACGCGCATCGGCGCCTCGGACGACCTGGCCTCCGGCCGCTCGACCTTCATGGTCGAGATGACCGAGGCGGCGGCGATCCTGAACGGGGCCGGCAGCCGCAGCCTGGTGCTGATGGACGAGATCGGCCGCGGCACATCGACCTTCGACGGCTTGGCGCTGGCCTTCGCCATCGCCCGGCATCTGCTAGAAAAGACGCGCTGCTACGCGCTGTTCTCCACCCATTACTTCGAGCTGACCCGGCTGGCGCACGACGCGCCGGAGTGCGCCAACGTGCATCTGGACGCGGTCGAGCACGCGCATTCCATCGTCTTCCTGCACGCGTTGGAGGAAGGCCCGGCCAGCCAGAGCTACGGCATCGAGGTGGCGGCGCTGGCGGGCATCCCCGGCGCGGTCATACGCGAAGCGCGCCGGCGCCTGCGCCAGCTCGAAAACCGCGAGGTCGCCGGGGGGCCGCAGCAGGACCTGTTCGCCAGCGCCGCGCCGCCGGAACCCGAGCCTCACCCGGCGGTGGACGCGCTCGCCGCGCTGGACCCGGACAGCCTCACGCCGCGCGCCGCGCTGGAAAAGCTCTACGAGCTGAAGAAGCTGCTCGGATGAAGCCGTGGCGCGGCCTGCTGGCGGCGGCCTGGCTGGTTTGCCAGCCGGTGACGGCCGCGACGGGATTCAGCTTCGCCGTGTTCGGGGACACGCCGTACTGGGAAGCGGAGCGCGTTCTCCTGCCAGCCATGCTCGAGGAGATCGCCCGCGACGCGCCGGCCTTCGTCGTGCATGTCGGCGACTTCAAGTCCGGTGCCAGCGTCTGCGACGACGCGGTCTTCCGGGACCGGCTGCGGCTCTTCGACGCCTCGCCGGTGCCCCTGGTCTATACGCCGGGCGACAACGACTGGACCGACTGCGACCGGGTGATCGCCGGCGGCTACGCTCCCGAGGAGCGGCTCGCCCGCCTGCGCGAGCTGTTCTTCGCCGGCGAGGAGTCGCTCGGCCGCAGGCGCATCGCCTTGGAGCGGCAAAGCCGCGATCCGGCCTTTGCCGCCTACCGCGAGAACGCCCGCTGGCAGCTGGGTCGGGTGCTGTTCTTCACGCTGAACGTTTCGGGCAGCAACAACAACAT
>DATMWM010000019.1:0-8422 GCA_035562535.1 Rhodocyclaceae bacterium
GGTGCATTCGGCATGGCGCGAGGCCAGGACGTCGCGCGATTCGAGAAAATCTGCGCCGCAACCTGCGTCGGTCAGACCGCCGCAGGCGACGAAGCCGGCGTCCGTGAAGCTGCCGCTGATCTGATGCACCTCGATTCCGCCGGCCTGGTCGGTGTTGGTGATCGGCATGCGCCGGGCAAGCTGGAAGTCGGTCCTGATGTTGGGCACCTGCAGCGACGTGCTGAGCGCGCTCTGAGCCGCCAGCGTGTGGCATTGATAGCAGGTCTCCTCGATCGCGGAGTTGCCGCCCTGCTTGGGCGTGGTGGCGGAATCCGTCCCTTCCCTCAACAGCCTGCGCGCGCCCTGCACGGTATGCGTGTCGTGGCAGTTCAGGCAGGCCGCCTGCCAGACCCGGATGTTGTCCGGAAACTCGCGAAGCTGGGAGGCCGCCACGGTGTAGGGCTCCTCGGCCACCAGGGGGTTGGCGTGGGCCGAGTAGGCCCACACGCCGGGCAGGATGTTCTTTTCGTGGCAGGCGATGCAGATGATGTCCTGCTCGGCGGAGAAGTTCGCGCCTATCGTGGCGGTCGGATCGATGTTCTGGAACCGGCTCTGGCGCAGGAACTTCTGGTTGCCCCGCGCCGCATCGGTCTCGCGCACGTGCGGGTCGTGGCAGGTGCCGCACTGGATCTGGCCGGCCGAATTCGCGCCGGTGGGCTCCAGCGGTAGCAGCGGCTTGACCTGCCCGGAGGCGCGCACGCCGATCACGCTGCCGTCGGCCGGAAACCTCTGGTTGACCGAAAGCCGGCGCAGCTCGCCGTCGCGGACGGCCAGCTGGTCGTTGTAGGTCAGCGAGATCGGGTGGTCGTTGGTGAGGTCCACGCCCAGGCGCCGCGTGAAGCCGCTGGTCTCGCCGAAGGTTCCCGGCGGCATGGTGTTGCCGGTGCCGGTACCCTGCATGGTGATCGACACGGTTCCCGGCGTGGTCGGGGAACCGACGCCGTTGAGCACGTTGACGTTGCCGATGGCGAGTGAGCCGTCGTGGCAGGACAGGCACAGCTTCGAGGACCCGCCCGGCTGCTGGAGCTGCCCTGCTATCACCTGCGCGTCCAGCGTGGCCGAGGTGTAGGTCGTGTAGGTCTGGCTGGAAAGCTGGCGGTTCCAGAGCGGCGTGACGCCCGGCGTCGCCAGGTGCGGCGTATGGCAGAAGACGCACACCTGGGTCTCGGTCTGCGCCTTGACGGTGCGGGCAGGAACGGTGCCGGTGGTCGGCTGCCGGGTCACCGGATCGATGTAGGTGTAGGTCGAGGCGTCCGGCGCCGCCGACAGGTTGTGCCGGGTGCCGCGCACGTCGGAGATGCGCGCCGCATCTGCCGACGACGCGAGTAACCAAAGTGCAGCCGCGACGAATCCGCAGGCTGCGGGCATTCCGATTCCGCCGCGCCTCATTCCTGGGCCTCCGTATCCCCACCGAGAAACTGAAACACCATCACCCGGCCGTTGAACATGTCGGCCAGATATATCCGATTCTGCGCGTCGGTCCATACCCCGGCAGGCAGGAAGAAGCGTCCCGTTTCCTGGCCAACTCCGCCGATCGGCATGAGGAACTCGCCCCGGCGGTTGAACACCAGCAGGTGATCATAGTACGACTCGACGACATAGACGTTTCCCTCGCTGTCCACGGCCACGCCCTTGGGCCGCACCAGGTTGCCCACGTTCAGGCCGCGGGTGCCGATCTCGCGGACCAGGTCGCCGGATTCGGCATCGAACACCAGGATGCGGGCATTCATGGTGTCCGAGACGTAGAGTTCGCCGTCCCGGAGCGCGAGATGGGTGGGGAAGTTCATCCTTCCGGCCGTGTCGCCCCGGGAACCGATCGTGCGCTCGAGCCGCCATTCCGCGTCGAAGACCTTGATGTCGTGGCCGTAGGTATCCGACACGTAGAGGCGCTGCGCGGCGGCGTCGTAGGCCACCCCGGTCGGCCGGGTCAGGACACCCCTGCCGATCGCACGCTGCGGGTTGCCCCTGGCATCCAGCCAGGCCACCAGGCCGAGTTCCGCGTCGGCCACGAACGCGGATCCCGCCGGGCCGGCGGCCACGCCGATCGGGGACTGGAACTGCTTCAGCCCGTCCGCTCGGTCCCAGACCAGCAGCTCGCCGGCGGCCTGGTCGAAGACGAAGACCGCGCCACGGCTGACGTCGGTGACGAAGACGCGGCCCCGCTCGTCCACCGCCCCCGCCTGCGGGCGCTGCAGCACCACCGGAACCGCCTCGCCCGCCAGGACGCCGGTGATCACCTGCCACACGCGCGACAGTCCGGGCTCCTCCCGATCGCGCCGGAAATTGCCTTCGCCGGTCAACTGGCCGGCATACAGGTAGCGCGGGATTTCCGGCTCTGCCGGAAACAGCACGCGCTTGCCTTCGGGGGCGTCCTCCATGCCGAAGTGCAGCCGGGCGGGTTGGGATGCCGAACAGGCGCAAAGAAGCACTGCGGCGAGGCCCGCCGCGACCAGTCCGGCGCCGCGGCGCGCGGCCGGGCTACCAGCGTCCCGGTCCGCTTGTCGAATGCGAGCCATAGATTCCGCTCGGCAGGCCAGGCTTGCCGGAGTGGCACAGATCGCAGCGGTCGATTCCCCAGGCCACGTCGTCGTTGTGGCACATGCCACAGAATTTCCCGTCGATGATGTCGGTCATCAGCACGTCGTTCGCGCCCGCGCGCATCTTGAAACCGAGTTCATGATGGCATACCTTGCAGCGGAAGCGGATGCGGTGGAACCAGTGAGGAAACACGACCGGGCGCATGCCTTCCTGCTCGGCGCGCTTGTTGATCACTACGTCGCCGTATTCCCCGGCGGCCGGCGGGGCGCCCAGGCACAGGGCGAGCACGACGAGCCCGGCGCCAGCTTTGATGGTGAACCCTGCTTTCGTCATCTGGACTCATCGCTTCGAGGCCGGCGGCGCGCCGACCGGGTTGCCGTCCGGCCCGAGTGGGACCACCGCCCCGCTCACCGCCGGTTGCAGATTCCGCGACACGCTGTGACAGCGGGCGCACTCGGTGAGCGGAAACGACACCGCGCCATGGCACAAGCCGCACTGCTCGCCCTCCAGGATGCGCAGCATGGAAAGCTTGTTCGCGCCGATCTTCGACTTGAAGAGATGCTCGTGACAGTTCTTGCAGTCGAGCCACAGGGTATGCGCCCGGTGGGGAAAACGCACGACCGGCATGCTGCCGTTCAGGTTCATCAGGATGTCACCGTCGAGGATCTCGACCTTGGTTTCGGGCCGGATGTTGGTGCGCGGATTGATCACGCCCTTCTCCAGTGCCTCGACCCAGCGCACCATGTTGCCCGCGGTGTCGGGCGGCAGCTTGGACAGGGCTTCGGCGGGCTGCTGCAGCATGCGGATCGCAGGACTGGCCGGATCATGCACGCCGTCCTTCTCCAGCGGCACCCACTCGCCGGCCGCGGCGGCGGCAGCGACGCAGCACGCCAGCACGATGGCGAGGATACGGGCGAGCGCTGCATGCGCGCCACGACCCAGCCCCCCGGCCGCCCCTGGCCGCGCGCCTTCATCCCGGAATGTAGATGCCCGCACCCCGTATCGCCTTCACCAGTTCGGCCGTCGAATCCTCGAGCAGCTTGATGCCGCCAACGTAGTCGCCCTTGGAGGCGGTGCTTTCCGCCTGCGTGCGCAACTGGGTGGCCTTGTCCACGAAGCCCTTGACCATCTTGTCGGTCTCGGCGCTGCGCTTGTCCTCCAGCAGCACCTTGATCAGCATCTGGTGGGTGTCGTTGCGATCCAGCTCGTAGTGGTACTCCTCTTCCTTGCTGGCGAAAGTCAGGGTGCGCACCAGGGTATCGCCGTCGCGCATCGAGCCGATCGAACCCTTGGCCACGAGGTAGGCCTTGTCCAGGGTTGCCCGGGCGTCGACGTAATTGTTGGCCGCGGCCTGCTTCTCCGCATCCTGCATGAGCTTCTCGATGCTGCGGGCGCTGTCGGCGGCTCCCTTGGCGCCGGGCTTCTCGGTGGTGATACGCTTCTGCGCCGCCAGCAGCGCCTTGACGCTTTCGAGCCGGGCGTTGTAATCGGTCTTGGCCTTGTCACCGGCCACCTTGTCCTTGTCGGACATGCGCACCGCCTCGAACATCAGCCCGCTGGCCTCGCCGAGCAGTTTCGACGTCTTGGCGTAGTCGCCGGCCTTGAACGCCTCCCCGGCCTGTTTGTATACCTCTTGAGCCTTGGCGCGCTTTTCGGCCGCGGCGGGATTGCCGCTCGACTCCACCTGGCGCGCGCCGGAAGATTTCTCCAGCAGGGTGCCGACCGATTCGAGGCGCTTCTCCACCGACGCGCGATCGGTCTGGCTGCCCTGGCTCTTCAGCCGCTCGGCGGCATTCGGCTCGGCCTGGGCAAGCGCCACCGACGGTGCGAACGCCGCGAGCATTGCCAGCAGGAATCCATTGATCAGACGAGACGACATCGTATTCCTCCGTTGTTCAGTTCGAGTTGTCGGCGACCCCATCCTTGGGCACGACCAGGCCGGCAGTGAGCAATGCCCGCTGCAGGTAGCCCGTGCCACTGCGGATGGTCTTCAACGCCGCCGCATAATCCTTGTTGCCAGCCTCACGCTGCGCCTGTTCCCGCAGCGCCTTGTTCTGATCCACATAGCGCTCGACCAGCCGCGCCGCGTCCGGGTTCGGCTTGAGCTCGCCCACCGCGACCGGCACCAGGTCGGCGAAGCTGCGGTTGCGCTCCAGCTCGTAGGCGAATTCCTCGGCCGGTGTCTCGAATTTCTGCGCGTATTCCAGCGTCGCCGAGCCGAGCACCTTGTTCATCGCCTGGAGCAGGATCGACTCCGCCTGCTGCATCAGCTTGACCGCATCGCCGAACTTGTCCGCGTTCTCGGCGGTCTCCGCCTCTTCCATCAGGGCATCGGCCCTGGCCAGTTCCGGGTCGCGCGCGCCGGCCGTCTTGCCGCGCGCGGCATGGCGCGTGTAGGAGCCGCGCAGGGAATCCACGCTCTCCTTCAGCCGCTGGAACCGGACCTTGTCCTCGATCTGCCTCGAGGCCTGATCCGGCACGAGCTGCCGCGCCTTGCCCATGCTCCACATCGCCTCGTTCAGGTACTTCTCCGCCTGGGCCACGTCTCCGGTCTGGATGTGGATCACCGCCTGGTGGTATCCGTCCTGCGCCAGGCCGAGAAGACGTTTGGCTTCCGCGTTGCCGCTGGAATTGACCCGGGCGGCCACCGGGGAATCCTGGACCAGGCTGCGGACCAGGGCCTCCTTCTGGCGCACGACCGCTGGATTCGGGGCTGCCGCCGCCGGCGCGGCCGGGGCCTGGGCGCCCGCCCACAGCGGGCCGGCCAGGCCGAGAACCGCGGCCGCGACCTTGCCCCTCAGGCTCATTTCTTGGCACCAGCCGCCGCCGGCGCAGCCTCGGCGGTCTTGGCGCCCGGCTGATCCTTCTTCTTCGAATGGCACAGGCGGCACTCGGAAACCGGGAAGGCGACCTTGCCATGGCAGACGCCGCACTTCTGGCCGAGCATGATCGCCGCCATGCTGATCTGGTTGGCGCCCTTCTGCGGAATGAAGATCGCCGGGTGGCAGTTCGAGCAGTCGAGCCACTCCGTGTGCTGCTTGTGCGGATAGACCACGTCCGGCATCGAGCCCTTGACCTCGCGCACGATGTTCAGGTCCATCACCACCGCCTCGGCCTTCGGGTCGTTCTTGTCCCAGCGCGGGTTGATCTTCTTCTGCTCCAGCGCCTGCACCCAGTTCACCCGGTTGCCGGAGGGCGCCTTGGGCAGGGCGTTGAACGAGCCGAGCGGCGGCTGCAGCACCTGGGTGCCATCGTTGCCCGGGTCGTGGATGCCGTCGGTGGTGGGCGGAAGATTGCGCTGCCCGGCCGGGCGCAGCAGGCGGTTGAAGGCGTTCACGTCGCCGCCGGCGCCGGTCGGCGCAGGCAGAGCGGCCGCTGCCGCGGCAACCGGGGCGGCGGCGGGAGCCGGTGCTGCCGCGGCGGGAGCAGGAGCGGGCGCAGCGGCGGCCGGCTCCGGCTTGGACGGCGCTTCCTCCTTCTTGGCGGCGGCCTTCTCGGGCGCGGGTTCATCCTTCTTCGCCGCGGCCTTGTCCTTGGGCGGCTCTTCCTTCTTGGCGCCGGGCGCGAACTGGACCAGCATGTAGTCCACCGCGGCCTTCACGTCCGCATCCGACAGGGCCGTGTTCCCGCCCTTCGGCGGCATGCCCTTGGGAGTGCCCTTCAAGGCGTTTTCGTAGAGCTTGCCGATGCCGGCGCCCATGCGCGCCTGCCAGTCGGCGGCGTTGCCGAATTTAGGCGCGCCCGCCACCCCGGTGGCGTGGCAGGCCACGCAGGTCTTGTCGTAGACAGCCTTGCCCGCGGCCGCTCCCTTCTGTTGGGCCAGCGCTGCTGGCGCCGAGAGCGCGAGCGCGATGCCGGCGACTGCGGTTCCAATGGTTCCAAGAAATTTCATCGCGACCTCGCTCATTTCGTCTTCGCGGCGGGTGGGGGTTTTGCCCCACCGGCTGGGGCAGATGCCGCGGCGGGTGCGGACGCCGCCGCAGGCGCGGCCGTGCCGCCCTGGGGCGCGGCCAGTTTCTGGATGGTGCTCTCGTGGACCTGGGTCGGCGTGCCGGGGTTTCCGGAATGGCAGAGGTTGCAGTTTTCCACGGCCCAGGCGATCTCGCCGTTGTGGCAGGCGCCGCAATATTGGCCGTCGATGATCTTCAGCATGTTGATCTCGTTGCCGCCGGCCTTGAACTGGAAGCCGAGGTCGGCATGGCACACCTTGCAGCGGAAGCGCACCCGGTGGAACCAGTGCGGGAACACCACCGGCCGCATGCCTGCGGCGTCCGAATAATTGTTGATTACCACGTCGCCATATTCCGCCCGGGCAGGCTCGCTCGCCGCCACGAGAAGGCCCAGGCCTGCCGACGTCAGGCCGATCGCGAGCATCCGCGAAAGGCACCACCGCTTCCTGCTACCCATCGTCAATCCCTTCCTAATGGTCAAAGCCGTTACGCAATGCGAATCAGAATGAACCGAATGTACGATTAATCCGGAACAAAAGGAATGCATTTTTCAGGCCATTCTGCTCGGAGAATCGCAGCAGCGCCTCGAGTTCGAGCCGGCCGATCCGGTAGTTCAGGCGCTGGTCCAAAGTCTGGGTTGCCTGGTTCGGGATCGCGTCCAGATTTCCCTGCTGGCGGCCATTGATCTGCAGGGAGTTGCCGGTGTAGAGCAGCGTGTAGCGCAGGCCGGGCACTCCGAAGGCGCGCAGGTGCTGGTAGCTCACGGAACCGTAGTAGTTCATTTGCAGGTCCGAGGGAACCTGCTCCAGACCGTCCGTGCGCGTGGCCTGCACGGTGATGTTCGCCGCGCCGGTGGAATAGCGGCTGAACAGCATGTTTCCGGTCAGTTGAAGGCTCGCCTGCTGGAAGTTGCCGCCCGAACCGGTCACGCTGCGCGAGTCCGACAGGTTTCCCGCCAGGGTCGTGAGAAACGCCTCGCTCTGCTGGAAGGTCCAGGAAGAGTTCAGCGTATTGCCGAGGGTGACCGTATTGGCACCATCCAGGCCGCGACCGAACCCCAGGGACTGGGCTAGGCCGAAGCCGACCGTGGAGCGCTCGCTCGCCTGGAGGCTGCGGAAGAAGTTCTGCCCGAGAATGCCGAAGAGGGTGGTCCCGCTGCCCTGCTGTCCGCCGGTCTCGAACGCACCGTTGGCGCTGGCGTTCCAGTTGTAGGTGAAATTCCAGATATTGTGGGGATCCGAATTGTAGGACGCGCCGGCGCTCAAGAGGGAAAGCACGTCCGACCCCGCCTCGCCTGTATCGGCATAGGTCACCTGCGCGTTGCCGAACAGCGAGATGTTCCTGCTGTAGGAATAGTTTGCGTTGGCGCTCAGGGCGGCGGTCTGGAAGGCCGCCGAATTCGACTCGGTCTCGAACTGCAGCCGGTTCAGCCGCGCGCTGCCGACAATCAGCAGCGGCTTTTCGGTATCCGGTTGCCAGTTGACGAAGCTGTTCAGGTCGCCGACCGTCGTCCTGTTGTTGAACCGGGTCAGGCCCTGGCCCGCGGTCAGTTCGGAGAGCGAGGCGTTCAGGTAGGTATCGACGCCGAGCCTGGGCGAGACCTGCCAGCCGTGGCGGCCGTAGAGGTTGGCGAATGTCGATTCGCCGCCGGTGGACGTCTGGTTCCGGGTGTATTGCGCGTTCAACTGGGCCTGCTGGGCAGTCCAGCCGCCGGACACCGATCCCCTGAAGACGTCCACGGTGTCTTCGCCGCTGGACACCGAGTCGATGATGCCGCGGTCGTACCCGCCCGACACGCTCCAGTTGCCGCGCTGCGGCGCGTAATCCTGGCGCAGGCTGATGCGGGTCGACGTGTAGCCTTCGGCGACCGGCGTGCCGCTCACGCGGCTGTCGGT
>DATMWM010000020.1:0-18010 GCA_035562535.1 Rhodocyclaceae bacterium
GCTGAAGACGGCGTTCTGAATTCCGCGAGCGGGCGCAGGGCCTGCGACCGGAAAAAACGAAGCCCCGGGAGCCACCACGCTCCTGGGGCTTCCGCGTTTACGGGGGACGATCAGCCGATGCCGGTCACGGATCCGTACAGATCTGCGTACTGCCGGGCGGCCCTGGACCAGCTGAAGTCCGCGGACATGCCGGCCGCCTGCAGCCGGCGCCAGATGCCTGGGTCCCGCCAAGCCGCGATCGCCCGGTCGATCGACGCGAGCAGGGCGTCCGGCGCCGGCGACTGGAAGACGAAGCCGTTCGCCGTCCCGGCCGCCAGCGTCTCCTCGCTGCAGTCGGTCACCGTGTCCGCGAGCCCGCCGGTGGCCCGAACCACCGGCGGGGTACCGTAGCGCAGGCTGTACATCTGGTTCAGCCCGCAGGGCTCGAAACGGGACGGCATGAGGAAGACGTCCGCGCCGGCCTCGATCTGGTGGGCCAGGGATTCGTCGTAACCGAGCGTGACCGCGAACCGGCCCGGATGGCGCTCCGCCAGCGCGGCGAAGGCTTCCTGCAGCCAGCGCTCGCCGCTGCCGAGCAGCGCAAGCTGCGCGCCGCGGGCCGCCAGATGGTCGCCGATGCGCAGCAGCAGATCCAGGCCTTTCTGATGCGCGAGCCGGCTGACCACGCCGAGCAGCGGCGCGCCCGCATCGTCGGCAAGCCCCAGCCGCTGCCGGAGGGCGGCCTTGTTCTGCGCCTTCGCCTCGATCGTTGCCAGGTCGTAGCGGGCGGTGAGGAAGGCGTCTGCGGCCGGGTTCCAGGTCTCGTCGATGCCGTTGAGGATGCCGGTCAGGCGGTCGGCGCGGCTGCGCAGCAGGCCGTCCAGGCCGTGGCCGAACTCCGGCGTCTGGATCTCGCGCGCGTAGGTCGGGCTCACCGTGGTGATCCGGTCGGACAGGCGCAGTGCGGCCTTGAGGAACGACACGCTGCCGTAGTACTCCACCCCGTCGATGTTGAGCGCCGAGGCCGGCAGGTCCAGCGGCGCCAGCACCGCGGGCGGAAACACGCCCTGGTAGGACAGGTTGTGGATCGTCGCCACGGTCGCCACCCGCGCCGGCAGACGGTAGTAGAGGTAGGCCGGGGCCAGGCCGGACTGCCAGTCGTTGCAGTGCAGCACGTCCGGCCGCCAGTCCAGCGGCGAGGCGTTGCTCGAAAGTAGCGCGGCCATCTTCGACAGCAGGCCGAAGCGCAGCACGTTGTCCGGCCAGTCCTCGCCGTCGGCCGACTGGTAGGGCCCGCCCGGCCGCTCGTAGAGCGCCGGGCAGTCCGCGATCAGCAGCCTCAGCCCGGACGCGGTGACCGCCTCGGCCAGGGTGGAGGACGGAAACCCGCCGGCCGGATGCGTGATCCGGGCGCGCGGGGTGCGCAGGTCGAAGGCCGCGAGCAGGGCCGGATAGCCGGGCACCAGCACGCGCACGTCGATGCCGATGTCGTGGAGCGCCTGGGGCAGCGCGCCGGAGACGTCGCCCAGGCCGCCGGTCTTGACCCAGGGCGCGATCTCGGAGGTGGCGAACAGGACCTTCATCGCCGCAGTTCGGGCCGCCTCGCGCGGACGCGCGCCGCGCTCACAGCCACGACATCATGCCCATCTCGAAGGGGTGGGTCAGCAGTTCGTGGGACGGGTAGATGCGGAAGCGGTATTCGATCTTGCCGCACAGCTCCGGCGTGAGTTCGAGCTCGTAGAGATACTCGCTGCCCTGCTTGCGGCCCGAGTATTCCATGGCGAAGCGCTTGGCGCCCTTGGGCTGGCCGTTGCGCGCCGGCCGGCCGATCAGCGCCTCCAGGGTCACGTCCTCGGGCGACAGGCCGTTCAGCTCCACGCCGATCTCGAAGTGCAGCGAATCGCCGAAGGCGATCCGGCGCACGACCGTGTCGCCGCGGCGCAGGCGCACCCCGCTCCAGGCGCTGCGCACCTTGGCCTTCCACAGCGCCAGTTCGCGCGCGCCGGCGTAGTTGTCCTGGCTGAAGCGGCGCCATTGCTGGGTGGCCGGGAGGTAGAACTTGCCGAGGTACTCGCCGAGCATGCGCGCCGTGTTGAAGCGCGGCAGCAGGGTGGTGATCGCGCGCTTGGACACCTGCACCCAGCCGGGCGAGAAGCCCATGGCGCCCAGGCTGTAGTACAGCGGGATGATGCTGTCCTGGAGCAGCTCGTAGAGCGTGCGCGCCTCCTCCTGGTTGCGCCGCCCGTCGTCGAGCGCGTCCGAGGCCGGCTTGATCGCCCAGCCGTTGCGGCCGTCGTAGCCCTCGCCCCACCAGCCGTCGAGGACCGACAGGTTGATCACGCCGTTCATCGAGGCTTTCATGCCCGAGGTGCCCGAGGCCTCCAGCGGATAGACCGGGTTGTTCAGCCAGACGTCCACCCCGGAGACCAGCCGGCGCGCGAGCCGCAGGTCGTAGCCTTCCACCAGAAGGATCTTGCCCTCGAGCTCCGGCCGCCGGGCCGCCTCGGAGACCCGCCGCAGCATCTCCTGGCCGGGCTGGTCCGCCGGATGCGCCTTGCCGGCGAAGATGAACAGGATCGGCCGCTGCGCATCCGAGACGATCTCGCGCAGCCAGTCGAGGTTCTCGAACAGCATGGTGGCGCGCTTGTAGGTGGCGAAGCGCCGCGCGAAGCCGATGGTCAGCACGTTCGGGTTGGCCGGATCGGCGAGCTTGAGGATCCGGTCCAGGTGGGCCTCGGAACCCTGGTTGCGGGCGTGCTGCTCGGCGATGCGGTCGCGCACCAGGAACAGCATCTGGGACTTCAGCGACTGGCGCACGCTCCAGAAAAGCTGGTCCGGGATCTCGTTGATCGCGTTCCAGATGCCCTGGTCGGTCAGGCGCTGGCTCCAGCCCGGGCCGAGGAAGCGGTCGAACAGCTCGTGCCAGTCCTGGGCCAGGAAGGTGGGCACGTGCACGCCGTTGGTCACGTGGGTGACCGGGTTGTCCTCCGGTTCGATTTCCGGCCACAGGTGGGACAGGATGCGGGCGGAGACGTCGCCGTGGATGCGCGACACGCCGTTCTGGAAACGCGAGCCGCGCACCGCCAGCGCGGTCATGTTGAACTCCGAGCTGCCCTGGGTGCGGCCGAGTGCGATCAGGTCCTCCGGCCGGATGCGCATGTCCTGGCAGAAATGGTCGAAGTAGCGCCGGATCATGTCTTCGGCGAAATGGTCGTGGCCCGCCGGAACCGGCGTGTGCGTGGTGAATACCGTGTTTGCCGCCACCGCCTCGAGCGCGGCCGGGAAATCCAGGCCGCCCTGGCTGATCAGCTCGCGCATGCGCTCCAGGATCAGAAAGGCGGCGTGGCCCTCGTTGATGTGATAGGCGGTCGGTTTGATGCCCAGCGCGCGCAGCGCGCGCACCCCGCCCACGCCCAGGATGATTTCCTGCTCGATGCGCGTGGTGCGGTCGCCGCCGTAGAGGCGGTGGCCGATGTCGCGGTCGCGCGCCGAGTTCTCCTCCAGGTCGGTATCCAGGAGGTAGAGATGGACATGCCCGATGCGCACCTGCCAGAGCCGCGCCTGCACCGCACGGCCGGGCATCTCGACGGTGACGCGCAGTTCGGCTCCGGCGTCGGTGGTGATCGGCGTGATCGGCAGGTCGTCGAAGTCCGAATCCGAGTAGAGCGCGTGCTGGCGGCCTTCGGCGTCGATCGTCTGGTAGAAGTAGCCCTGGCGGTAGAGCAGGCCCACGCCGACGAAGGGCAGCCGCATGTCGCTGGCCGCCTTGCAGTGGTCGCCGGCCAGGATGCCCAGGCCGCCCGAATAGATCGGCAGGCTCTCGTGGAAGCCGAACTCGGCGCAGAAATACGCCACGAGGTCGGACTGGCGCAGCCGCTCGGCGCCGTTGTGGCGCATCGGCTCGTTGTGGTAGGTGTCGTAGGCCGACAGCACCCGGTTGTAGGTGCCCAGGAAGATCGGGTCGTCGGCGGCGTCGATCAGGCGCTGCTGGTCGATGCGCTTGAGGAAGGCCTTCGGGCTGTGCGCCACCGCCTGCCAGAGGTTCGGGTGCAGGCGGGAGAACAGCATGCGGGTGGGCCGGTCCCAGCTGTACCAGAGGTTGTTGGCCAGATCGTCCAGCCTTGCCAGACGCTGCGGGAGCTGCGGATTGACTTCGAGTTGGAATGCGGTACCGGGCATGGTTTTTCTTCCGTCGCGGGGCGCATCCCGGCTGCTGCCGGCTGCGCCGTCCGCGAAGCAGTTTCTCGTTAAGCCTGGATTCAGGCGATGCTTACCTCGGCGGACAGGTATACGTCCTGGATGGCGTTGAGCAGCGCCACGCCCTCGGCCATCGGCTTCTGGAATGCCTTGCGTCCCGAGATCAGGCCCATGCCGCCGGCGCGCTTGTTGACCACGGCGGTGCGCACTGCCTGGGCGAGGTCGCCGGCGCCCTTGGACTCCCCGCCCGAGTTGATCAGCCCGGCGCGGCCCATGTAGCAGTTGGCTACCTGGTACCGGGTCAGGTCGATCGGATGCTGATCGCCGGTCAGCTCGCTATAGACCTTGGGATGCGTCTTGGAGAACTTGACCGCGTTGAAGCCGCCGTTGTTCTCCGCCATCTTCTGCTTGATGATGTCCGCCTCGATGGTCACGCCGAGATGGTTCGCCTGGCCGGTCAGGTCGGCCGAGACGTGATAGTCGAGATCGCCCTGCTTGAAGGCGCCGTTGCGCAGGTAGCACCACAGGATGGTCGCCATGCCGAGTTCGTGCGCCCGCTGGAACGCCTGCGACACCTCCCAGATCTGGCGCCGCGATTCGGCCGAGCCGAAATACACGGTCGCGCCCACCGCCACCGCGCCCATCTCGAAGGCCTGGTCCACCGAGGCGAACATCGACTGGTCGTAGGTGTTCGGGTAGGACAGGAACTCGTTGTGGTTGAACTTAAGGATGAACGGGATCCTGTGCGCATACCGGCGCGCCACCGCGCCGAGCACGCCCAGCGTCGAGGCCACCGCGTTGCAGCCGCCCTCGATGGCCAGCCGGACGATGTTCTCCGGATCGAAATAGGCCGGGTTCGGCGCAAAGGAGGCGCCGCCGGAGTGCTCGATGCCCTGGTCCACCGGCAGGATCGACAGGTAGCCGGTTCCGGCCAGGCGGCCGGCGCCGAACAGCGACTGCAGGCTGCGCAGTACCGGCAGCTTGCGATCGCTGGCCGCCACCACCCTGTCGACGAAGTCCGGTCCCGGCAGGTGCAGGCTTTCCTTCGGGATGCCGCGGCAGACGTGCCCGAGCAGGTTGTCCGCGTCTGCGCCCAGAAGTGTCACGATATCGGTCATGGCTCGCCTCCCGTGAAGAGCGGGCTATCTTAGCACCGGCTTCCACCGGCGCAACATCGGGAACTCCCTGTGACTACCGCCCGGCCGGCCAGTGGGCGCTCAGGAAGGCGTCGAGCCGCTCCACCCATTCGGCCCGCATGAAGATGAAGCCTTCGTTGTGCCCGCCGGCGAGTTCCAGGAACGCCTTGGGTTCCCGCGCCGCCTCGTAGAGCCGGCGCCCGTGGGCGAACGGCACGATCTCGTCGTCCGGACTGTGCGCCACCAGCACCGGCGCGGCGATCCGCTGCATCAGCGCCAGCGAGTCGAAGTCGTAGCGCGCCAGCAGGCGCACCGGCAGGAAGGGATAGAGTCCGGCGGCCAGGTCGGGCACCGAGGTGAAGGTCGACATCAGGACCACGGCGCCCACCGGCTGTTCGGCGGCGAGCCGGGCCGCCACCGCGCCGCCGAGCGACTCGCCGAAGACCGCCACGCTCGTTGCCGGCGTGGCGCGCTCGGCCGTCAGGTGGGCGAGCGCGGCGCGGGCATCCAGGTGGAAACCCTGCTCGGAGGGGCTGCCGCTGCTGCGGCCGTAGCCGCGGTACTCGACCAGCAGCGCGTTCAGCCGCAGCCGCTGGAACATCGGCAGCCAGGCCGCGCGCGCGGCGATGCTGCCGGCATTGCCGTGGAAGAGCAGGGCGGTGCCCCGGGCCCCGGGAGCCGGCACGTACCACGCGTGCAGCCGCTCGCCGTCCTCGGTGGGCAGGCGCAGGTCCTCGAAGGCCAGGCCGTAGTCCGCCGGCGTGGCCGGATCGTCCCGGCCGATGCCGGGAAAGAAGATCAACTGGGGCTGGAAGAAGAAAGCCGCGGCGGCGACCGCCAGGTAGCCGATTACCAGGACCGCCGCCATGCCGAACGCGAGCTTCATCGCGCCAGCGGCGTCACCTCGATCGTCAGGGCGATCTCGCCGGAGCCGCCCTCCAGCGGCCATTCCAGATCGATGCACACGCCCTGCATGATCTTCTCGAAGCCGGCCTCGGACAGCGAAACCGTGTGATAGGGCGCGCAGCGCGCGTCCACGGGCCGGCTGGCCGACAGCGTCAGCGCTCCGCCCAGGACGCCGTCCTCGAGCGTCAGCCGCCGGATTTCGCGCAGCTCCAGCGGGTTGCCGAAGCCGCCGGGAATCGAGCCATCCTCGAGCACGTAGCGGCCGAGAAAGCCGTCGCAGCTCGGCATCGCCAGGTTCAGCCGGGTGGCGAACCGCCCGGGGCGCGCGCTCGCCTGGCGGTGGCGGTAGGCGGCGACGAGCTTCGCACCCTCGAGCCCGATCACCTTGTCCAGGTGGCCCTTGCCGAGGCGGCAGCCGAACTGCACCTGGTGCAGCGGCGCGATCGCCTGCACCAGCCCGTAGTCGGCGAGTTCGCGCACCTTGCCCTCGGCATTCGTCCAGGTGTCCAGGAACAGGCCGCGGGCGCGGTGGTCCGGTACCAGGTCCTGGGGCTCGATGACGTGCTTGAAGCTCACCCGGTCGTGGGCCGAGGCGATCCCGGAGGCGTCGTGCCGGATCTCCCGGGCGCGGTGGATGCGCTCGTGGTAGTGCTCCGGGCTCCTGCGCAGCGTGTCGCCGAAGTTGTGCGCCAGCGCGTAGGCGTCCAGCTCGTGCGGCGCGGCCGCGCCGTCCAGCCGCAGGGCGATCTGCAGGTGCGGATTGTGCAGCAGGATCTCCTCGTGGCCGTCGTGGTCGATGTCGCCGCGGCTCAGCGGGGAACGCGGCGCCACCGTGTCCAACTCGTGCTCCAGGGCGATCAGGTTGTTCCAGACCGCGCGCCGCAGGTGCGGCAGGTACAGGCCGCCGAACAGGCCGTGCCAATAGGCGTCGTTCGCCTGGGAGCGGTAGAGCTTCTCCTGCATCGACGCGCTCTGCCGGGCCTCCGGCACCTCGGCCAGCCGGCGCGACAGCCCGAGCATGCGCTTGTGCATCCAGTTCGATTCCGGGTAGCGGCTGAGGAAGTTGCGCCAGATGCCGCCGCGCACGAAGGGCTTGTTCTGCTCGAAGCGTCCAGCCGCCTTCTCCTGCTCGATCAGCGCGTGGTAGCGGCCCGCGGCGGCGGCGGGCAGCGTCCATTCGTTCATCTCGATGTAGGAGGTGGTCGGCAGGTAGACCACGCCGCGGGTGCGGGCGGCGGCGTGGAACTGGCGGTAGGTGGCCGTGCGCAGCACCGGCGAGGCGAGCACGCCGCGGATGAACTGCTCCAGCCAGCCCTGCTCGTATACCCAGGCGTAGGTTTCCGGCCAGATGCCGAACTTCTCGATGTCGTCGAAATAGACCGCCGCCTCCTGGCCCTGGCGCGCCAGCCCTTCCAGGTACGCCAGGGTCTCGCCCGCGGGCGCGAAGGGGATGCGGTAGCGCAGCGACTCGGAGATCGGGAACAGATCCAGCGTGCGGCCGTCCTCCTCGGTGCTGAAATAGCCGCCCAGTTCCTCGCCGCTGCGGCCCGCGCAGAGAAAATGGTAGTCGTCCACCGCGACGTAGCGGATGCCCGAGTCGACCAGCGCCGGCACCACGGTGGCCTCCCAGACCCGTTCGGTGAGCCAGGCGCCCTCCGGCGCCGCGCCGAAGCGGCTGTGCAGCTTTTCCGCCGCCTGGCGAAGCTGGCCGAGCCGGTCGCGGCTGGGGATCGCGGCCAGCACCGGTTCGCAGTCGCCGGAACCGAACAGCTCTACCTGGCCGCGCGCCGCCATGTCCCTGAGCAGCGCCATGTCGGCCGGGAACTTCGCCGTCAGGTAGTCGAGCAGCCAGCCGGAGAAGTGGGCGGCGAAGCGGAACTCCGGGAAGCGATGCAGGGTTTCCAGGAACGGCCGGTAGCAGCGCTGGTGCGCCTCGTCGATCACCTCGGGGAAGTTGCCGACGGGCTGGTGGGCGTGAACGCCGAGCAGGAGGGTGACCGGAGTCGTCATGTCGATTCGTTGGGTCTGGCTGGAATCCGGGAGCGAGCGCGGCGCACCGCGCGGGCTCAGGTCGCGCGGCGCATCGTCCCGCCGGACTCCGGCGCGCCGCCGCCCCGGCTCAGCGGAACGTCGATGTCCGCCGGAGAGGGCAGCTTGAGCAGTTCGTATAGACGCTTCAGGTTGAGGCGGAAAAGCCGGTCGAAGCTGGCGACCACGCCGGTCGGGTTGTAGTCGCCGAACCACCAGAACCAGTCGGAGCTTTCGCAGACCGCAAGCTGCTGCACGGCAGCCATGCGCTCGGCTTCCGTCAAGGTTTCCGCGGCCATGACCCGGTCATAGCTCTGCTTGGCCGCGCAGAGCAGGTCCCAGGCCCGGTTCTTGTCGCGGTCGCCGACCCACGTGGACAGGGTGCCATACACCCAGCTTCCGGCCACCAGCGAGGGCACGTGGTCCCAGTTCGTGGGATTGCGCGCCAGGTATTCGCCGAAGGTGGTCGTGCGGATGTCGGGATGGCGTTCCAGGGTGGCGTACAGGTCGTCGAAGAAGAAGAACCCGTTGTAGGGGTAGTACTCCCAGGCGTTCTCGCCGTCCAGGATGACGCAGACCAGGGGCGGCTCGTTCGCCGGTGCCTGGTTGCGGATCGATTCGAGTTGGCCGATGAAGTGTGCGGCGGCGTCGCGGCCGTGCCACTTGGAGTACTCGAAGCCGATCAGGTCGGACAGCCGTTCGTCCCGGAAGAACACGGTGATGCCCGGTGCGGAATCGACGCGGTAGGGGCGATAGACGTAGCGGTTGCGGCCGGGAAGGCTGCCGTAGCCGTGACGCAGGCTGTTCGCCAGCACGCCCTCGCTGCTGGCGGCCCAGCGCACGCCCGCGGCGCCCAGGATCTGCAGCAGTCCGGTGGACAGCGCACCCTCGGCCGGCCACATGCCTTCCGGCGAGACGCCGAAGGTCTCGCGGTGCTTGATCAGCGCCCGCTCCACCTGCGTCTGGAACCGCGACCGGCCGCCGGGGTATTCCGGCGACTCGGGCAGCGGTACGTCCGGCAGCGCCTCCCGGGCGCTCTTCAGGTCGAGCAGCAGCGGGCCCAGCGGGTGCGAGTAGGGCGTCGCGGACAGTTCGATCCGCCCGGATGCGGCGAGCGCGCGGTAGCGTTCGATCAGCTTCGCCATCACGTCGCCGATCAGGCGCAGCAGGCGCGCGCGGTCGTCGTGGTCGAAGCCCTCGCCCTTGGCCAGCATGCTGACCAGTACGGGTTGGCGCCGCCGTTCCGATTCGCCGAACCAGACCAGGTGATACCAGGTGATGAGATCGGAGAAGTAGCTGCCCGAGAGGTAGGAAAGCCCCACCTCGCCCTGGTTCTCCAGGCTCTTGTACAGGTCGTGGAGCCGCTTGTAGTGCGGAAACGGCTGCAGCATCGTCTGGTGGTTGCAGCGGAAGCAGCTCTCCAGGATCAGGCCGCGCTCTTCGGCGGTGAGGTGGTCGTAGTCGCGCTTGGCCAGCAGACGCAGCAACGGATCCCGCATGCGTCCGGTCCTGTACTGATCGACGTAGTCCGCGATCTGCTCGACCAGGGTCGGCACGAAGTTGACCACGGCACGCACGCCGGGGTGGCGCTCCAGATGCGCCACCATGTCCGTGTAATCCTTGATCGCGTGCAGATAGACCCAGGGCAGGACGTACTCGCCCGCCGCCCCGTCGCCGCCGCGCAGCCGGTAGTCCGGCTGGTGCATGTGCCAGAGGAAGATCAGGTCGAGCTTGGCGGCCATGAACGGGCGCTCAGCGCACCTGGTGCACGCGTTGTCCGAGCATCTCGGGCGTGATCAGCGCGACGCCCTTCTCGGAGACGTAGAAGCGGCGCCGGTCCTCCTCCGGGTTGACGCCCGCGACCATGCCCTCGGGTATGCGGCAGCGCTTGTCCACCACGACGCGCTTGAGCACGGCGTGGCGGCCGATGTCCACGTCCGGCAGGATCACGGAGTCCTCCACCAGGGCGTAGCTGTTTACTCGCACGTTGGAGAAGAGCAGCGAGCGCCTCACTGTCGCGCCGGAGATGATGTCGCCGCCGGAGACCATGGCGTCGACCGCCATGCCGCGGCGGTTCTCGTCGTCGAAGACGAACTTGGCCGGCGGCAGTTGCTCCTGGTGGGTCCAGATCGGCCATACCTGGTCGTACATGTCCAGCTCCGGCACCACCTTGGTCAACTCCATGTTCGCCTCCCAGTAGGCGTCGATGGTTCCCACGTCGCGCCAGTACGGCACCTCGCCCTGCATGTTGACGCAGCTGTCGGCGAAGGGATGGGCGAACACCCGGTAGCGGGACATCACGTGCGGGATGATGTTCTGGCCGAAGTCGTGGGACGAGTGGGGATCGTCGGCGTCGCGGATCAGCTGCTCGTAGAGGAACTCGGCATTGAACACGTAGATGCCCATGCTGGCGAGCGCGCTGCCCGGCTTGCCCGGCATGTGCGGCGGGTTCTTCGGCTTTTCGAGGAAGCTGGTGATGCGCATGTCGCCGTCCACGCCCATCACGCCGAAGCCCTGGGCCTCTTCGAGCGGCACCTCCAGGCAGGCCACCGTCAGGTCGGCCTGCCTGGCGTCGTGGAAGGCCAGCATCTTGCCGTAGTCCATCTTGTAGATATGATCGCCCGAGAGGACGAGCACGTACTCCGGACGATTGCGCCGGATGATGTCCAGGTTCTGGAAAACTGCGTCGGCCGTGCCCTGGTACCAGCTCTCCTCGATCTGCTGCTGCGCCGGCAGCAGCTCGATGAACTCGTCGAACCGCCCGTTGAGGAAGCTCCAGCCGCGCTGCAGATGCTGGATCAGGCTGTGTGCCTTGTATTGCGTGGCCACCCCGATGCGGCGTACGCCCGAGTTCACGCAGTTCGACAGGGTGAAGTCGATGATCCTGAACTTGCCGCCGAAGGGCACGGCCGGCTTGGCCCGCCAGTCGGTGAGCTGCTTCAGGCGGCTGCCGCGCCCGCCCGCCAGCACCAGGGCGAAGGTGGCCTTGGTGAGCGCGCTGACGTGGCGCGTTTCGACGCGTCTGGAATATCCCGTTCCCGGGTACTCATTGTCTCTGTCCATCATTACCCCTCTCCCGCATTACAATAGGAAAAAACCGCGGGTTCAACAGCCATTATGATAACCGTCGTCCCCCAAGCGCACGAAACCCTTTTTTCCCCCCTGGTCGCGGCGCGCGAGCACGATCCCTTCCGGGTGCTCGGCCGGCTGCGCGACGGCGATCAGTGGATCGTCCGCTGTTTCCGGCCGCACGCCGCCGCGGTCTGGATCGACAATGAGGGCCGGCGCGAGCCGCTGCGGCGCGTCCACCCCGAGGGCGTGTTCGAGTGGCGCGGCGCCGCCGAGCCGGCCGCCCCCTGCCTTTTCGCAGTCCAGGAAGGCGGACGTCTGAGCGTGGGCCACGACGCCTACTGCTTCGCGCCCCAGCCCTCCGGCCACGACCTTTACCTCTTCGGCGAGGGCCGCAACTACCAGGCCTACAACACGCTCGGCGCAGCCTGCGAAACCCGCCTCGGCGTCGATGGCGTGGCGTTCCGGGTGTGGGCGCCGAATGCAGAACGCGTCTCCGTGATTGGGGACTTCAACCGCTGGGACGGCCGCATCCACCAGATGTCTTCGCTCGGCGCCAGCGGCGTGTGGGAGCTGTTCATCCCCGGGCTGGGCGCCGGAGCAATGTACAAGTTCGAGCTGCGCAACCGGCACACCGGCGCCGTGCTGGCCAAGGCCGACCCGTACGCGCGCCGTCTCGAGCAGCGGCCGGCGACCGCCGCGGTGGTGACCGCGTCGGCGGGCCATGCCTGGCGCGACGGCGACTGGATGCGGCAGCGCGCCGCATGGGACTGGCTGCACGCGCCGATGTCGATCTACGAGGTGCACCTGGGATCCTGGAAGCGGCGCCCGGACGGCGGCTTCCTTTCCTATCGCGAGCTCGCCGAGGACCTCATCCCCTATCTGGTGGACATGGGCTTCACCCATGTCGAGCTTATGCCGGTGACCGAGCATCCGCTGGACGAGTCCTGGGGCTACCAGACGACCGGCTACTTCGCGGCGACCAGCCGCTTCGGCACGCCCGACGATCTGCGCTTCTTCGTCGATACGTGTCACCAGGCCGGCGTCGGCGTGATCCTGGACTGGGTGCCAGGACATTTTCCGCAGGACGGCTGGGCGCTGGCCCACTTCGACGGCACGGCGCTGTACGAGCACGAGGACCCGCGGGCGAAGGTCCACCCGGACTGGGGCACCCACGTGTTCAACTACGGCCGCAACGAGGTCCGCAGCTTCCTCATGTCGTCGGCCCACTACTGGCTTGCCGAGTTTCACATCGACGCGCTGCGCGTGGACGCCGTGGCCTCGATGATCTACCTCGACTACTCGCGCAAGGAGGGGCAGTGGCTGCCGAACCGCTACGGCGGCCGCGAGAACCTGGAAGCGATCGACTTCCTGCGCGAACTCAACGTCATGGTGCACGACCAGTTCCCGGGCGCGCTCACCATCGCCGAGGAATCCACGGCCTGGCCCATGGTCTCCCGTCCGGCCTATCTCGGCGGGCTCGGGTTCTCCATGAAATGGAACATGGGCTGGATGCACGACACGCTGAAGTACTTCGAACTCGACCCGGTCTTCCGGCGCTTCCACCACGATCTGCTTACGTTCGTCCAGGTCTATGCGTACAGCGAGAACTTCGTGCTGCCGCTGTCGCACGACGAAGTGGTCCACGGCAAGCGCTCGCTCCTGGACAAGATGCCGGGCGACGTGTGGCGCAAATTCGCCAACCTGCGCCTGCTTCTTTCCTGCCAGGCGACGGCCCCGGGCAAGAAACTGAACTTCATGGGCGTCGAACTGGGGCAATGGCTGGAGTGGAATCCCGGACGCGGCCTGGACTGGGAACTGCTCGATTTCGACAGTCACCGCGGAATCCAGCACCTGCTCCGCGATCTCAACCGGCTGCACGTCGCCGAGGCCCCGCTGCACGATCTGGATTTCGACGCCGAAGGCTTTTCGTGGGTCGACTGCCACGACGCCGACCAGTCGGTGATCAGCTTCCTGCGCCACGCCCGGGACGGCCGCTTCGTGCTGGTCGTGCTGAACTTCACGCCGGTGCCGCGACATGGCTATCGGCTGGGCGTTCCGCGCGACGGCCGCTATGCCGAAATCTTCAACAGCGATTCCGGCTATTACGGGGGAAGCAACATCGGCAACGGCGACGGCATCGCGGCACGCGCCGAATCCTGGATGGGACGGCCCGCGTCGATCGAGATCACACTGCCGCCGCTGGCGGCAGTGATCATCGCCCCGCGCTGATCGTCGTTTTCGCTGCGGGGGCGGGGCGCAGTCAGCGCCGGTTCAGTGGGTGGTGCTGCCTGCCAGCATGCGGTCGATGTCCGCCTCGGCCTGCAGCCAGTCCTCGATCGGGGACCCGCCCGCGAATCCGCGGCGCTCGGCGATGAAGTAGGCTGCCTCGGCCACGACGCGGTGACGCTCTTCCGGGGTCAGTTGAATGGCATTGCTGACCGCGGACGCGGCGGACTTGCTGCGCGTGGCACGCGGCTTGGCCGGAGCCTTGGCCGGCTTGGCAGCCGGGGCGACGGCGGGTTCGACGGTGGTCTTGGACGAGGTGGGACGGGATGCCATGACGACTGCTCTCCTTTGATGTGAAATCTGAAAACTTTTTGAAAGTCGCGTGAAAAATACCATAGAAATCCTGCATCCGGGTGACAACGTTCATTCCGGCCGCCGCGCCGCGGCCAGGGCCAGCCATGCCGCGCCCTGCAGGCCGAGCCGCTCGTTGACCACCACGTGCACCGGCATCGAGGCGGCGAGCGCGCTGTGCGCCTCCTTGGCGTTGAAGGCGGCGGCGAAGCCTGCCTGCCGCAGCCAGGGCAGGATCTTCGGTGCGATGCCCCCGGCGAGGAATACCCCGCCGCGCGCCATCACCGTCAAGGCCAGGTCTCCCGCGAAGGCACCGTACACGGCGGCGAACAGGTCCAGGCTGTGCGCCGCCGCCCCCGAGGAATGCGCTTGGGCCGCGGCCGCGATCGCCGCCGCCGGCACCTCGGCCGCCAGCGGGTCCGGGCTTTCCGGCGGCATGCGCTCAGAGGAAACGAATCGGTAGACGTCCACCAGGCCGCTGCCCGAGAGCACGCGCTCGGCGGTGACGCGCTCGTGTTGCCGGTGCAGGAACTGCCACAAGGCGATCTGCTCGTCGTCGGCCGGCGCGAAGCCGACGTGGCCGCCCTCGCCCGCGAGCGTGCGCCAGCCGCCGCCTTCCGGCAGCAGGAAGGCCACGCCCAGGCCGGTGCCTGCCCCGAGGACGGCACGCGGCGCATGCGCCAGCGGTTCGCCCGCCTGCAGGGTGACCAGGTCCTCGGGACCGAGCGTCGCGATGCCCGCGGCGGCGGCGGCGAAGTCGTTCAGCAGCAGGACCGACGGCAGATCGTGCCGGCCAGCCAGCGCCCCGGCGTCCAGGATCCAGGGCAGGTAGGTCACTTTTGCGCGCCCGCCGGCCACCGGGCCGGCCACGCCGAAGCAGGCGGCGGACAGCGCCTTCACCGGATGGCCGGCGGACCGCGCCTGCGCAAGGAACACGTCGATCATGCCGTCCAGGTCGGCGTAATCGCTGCTCGCGTAGCGGCGTTCGAAGACCAGGCGGGAGGCGCCCGGTCCTTCGGCGCCCAGCGCCAGCAGGGTCTTGGTTCCGCCGATGTCGCCGCACAGGATCATGGACGAACGGGGCGCGCGACCTCAGACCGCCACCGGGGCCGGAATGTGCGGATGGGGATCGTAGCCTTCGAGGCGGAAGTCCTCGAAGCGAAAGGCCAGCAGGTCGCGCACCTCCGGGTTGAGCCGCATCGTCGGCAGCGTCCGCGGCTCGCGCGCCAGCTGCAGCCGCGCCTGGTCGAGATGGTTCGCGTAGAGGTGGGCGTCGCCGAAGGTATGCACGAATTCCCCGGGTTGGTAGCCGCAGACCTGGGCGACCATCATCGTGAGCAGCGCGTACGAGGCGATGTTGAAGGGCACGCCCAGGAAGATGTCGGCGCTGCGCTGGTAGAGCTGGCAGGACAGGCGCCCGTCCGCGACGTAGAACTGGAACAGCGCATGGCAGGGCGGCAGCTTCATCCGATCCACGTCGGCCGGGTTCCAGGCGGACACGATGTGCCGCCGCGAGTCCGGGTTGCGCCTGAGGCCGTCCACGAGTTGCGCGATCTGGTCGATGCGGCGGCCGTCCGGCGACTCCCAGCGGCGCCACTGGGCGCCATACACCGGTCCGAGTTCGCCGTCGGCATCGGCCCACTCGTCCCAGATCGACACGCCGTTTTCCTTAAGGTAGCCGATGTTGGTGTCGCCGCGAAGGAACCAGAGCAGCTCGTGGATGATCGAGCGCGTGTGCAGCTTCTTGGTGGTCACCAGCGGAAAGCCCTGGGCCAGGTCGAAGCGCATCTGCCAGCCGAACACCGAAAGGGTACCGGTGCCGGTCCGGTCGCTCTTTCGCTGTCCGTGGTCCAGCACGTGGCGCATCAGGTCTAGGTAGGGCTGCATCGCGCTTCCGGAGCGTAGGGGCAGGGCGCATTCTAGCGAACTTGGACCGGGCGGCCGCGCTCAAGAATACGGCCTGTGGGTCGATCATGCCGGTTGGGGTATCGAGGAGACAAGCGATGCTGGGCCTCTTTGCGGCGAAATCGTCCCACCCGCTGGCCGACGAAGGCGAACGTCAGCGGCTGCTCGGGACGCTGGCGGGTACGGACGCGCTCTCGGCGCTGCATCAGGCCAGGGAATGGCTGCGCTCGCTGGCGGAGGAGGCGGCGATGCCCTTCCCGCTGCGCGCCGCGCTGATACGGCAGGTGGACAACGCGGCCCAGCGTCCCGCCCGCATCGTCGGCCGCGAGTACCTCGCCGTGGCCCACCTGCCCGGCGACGGCGCAACGCGGCTTTGGCGCACCGCCCGCGGCCATTGGGCCCAACTGGCGGCGACCTACAATGCCTGTCTCACCGAATTCTCCCAGTCGGACGAACGGCCCGAGGCCCATCGGGTCGAGCTGACCCGGCTGACGGTCCGCCACATCCGCGCCTATGCCACGCGGCTGAAGTGGGACCAGTTCCGCTACTGGCCGCCTTCGGACGCGCTGTGGCTGGCGGTCGGGCGGGCCTACCTCTACGCCCTGGACAACGGCTTCGCGCGCCGAGAGGTCAGCGCCTACCCGGGCGAGCGCCGGCAGACCACCGCGGAACGGGAGTACCTGCGGGCGCTGGTCGCGCAGGTGTCCTCGATGGAAAGCCTGCTGCCCCTGGAGATCGAGATCGCCGACAGGCTGATCGCACACTATCTCCCGGCCTTCGCGCTCGATTCGACGCCGCATGCCGATTTCTATTACTCGGTCGACGCCGGCCAGCGCCGGCCGCCCGGCCGCCTCGACCGCAGGCCGGAGCCGAGCCTGAGCACGTTCTACTTCGGCACCGGCAGCGCGACCGTGGCGCTCAGGGGACTGCGCCAGCAGCTCGAGTGGGGAACCCTGCCGAGCGGCATCGACCTGGCGCGCTACCGCTCGCCTAGGGTCATCCTGCCGGTGGTCCGGCATCTGGAGTCCTACTGGTCGGCCGAGCCCCGGCGGCGCGCCCACGACCGCTACCGCGTGCACTCGCGGCTGACCGTGGTATGCGGCCTGTCCCAGATCCTGCCCTGCCTGCGGACGGGCGGCGAGCCGGCGCAGGCGGCGACCTGGGTGCTGGACAACGTCAGCCAGAACGGGATGCGCGCCCGCCTGCCGCTCGACCCGGACGCGACCGTGCGCATCGGCAGCCTGCTCGGCATGCGTCCCGAAGGCGGGGAAAACTGGCTGGTCGGCGTGGTCCGGCGCTTCATCCGCACCGACCAGAGCGCGGCGGCGGTCGGCGTGGAGACCCTGTCGAGGTGGCCGATTCCGGCGACCCTGGACGGCGCGGCGGCGCACGGCGTGCTCCTGCTCGATCCGATCGAGGACGGCGAGACCGTCCGGGTGATCGCTCCAGGCACCGATCACGTCCCGGGAGCCAGGCTGAGCTGTCACGCCCTGGGCGCTTCGTTCTCGCTCGATCCGGTCGAACCGGTAGAGCGCGGCGTCGAGTTCGACCTGGCCCGTTACCGGGTCACCCTGCAGCACTGAGAGACGCTGGAACCGTTTCCCGGCCGCGCATGCCGGCGCGGCGCCATTCCTGCAATTCCTGCTATTCCTTCCTGCGCAGGGCCGACTTCGGCCGGAATGCCTTGACCACGCTCTCGTCGGTTTCCACGTAGGGTCCGCCGATCAGGTCGATGCAGTAGGGCACCGCGGCGAAGATGCCGGGCACCACCTGGGCGCCGGCAGCGTCCTTCACGCCTTCCAGGGTTTCGCGGATCGACTTCGGCTGCCCGGGCAGGTTGAGGATCAGCGTCTTGCCGCGGATCGCGCCGACCTGGCGCGAGAGGATCGCGGTCGGCACGTAGTGCAGGCTGATCTGGCGCATCTGCTCGCCGAATCCGGGCATCAGCCGGTCGGCCACGGCTGTCGTCGCCTCCGGGGTCAGGTCGCGCGGCGCGGGGCCGGTGCCGCCGGTGGTCAGCACCAGGTGGCAGCCGGCCCGGTCGCACAGTTCGATCAGGGTCTGCTCGATCACCGGACGCTCGTCCGGGATCAGCCGGGTTTCCACCTTCCAGGGCGAGGTCAGCGCGCGGCCGAACCACTCCTGCAGGGCGGGGATGCCCTCGTCCCGATAGACGCCCTGGCTGGCGCGGTCGCTGATCGAGACCAGAC